>JAVKIA010000005.1 GCA_031459715.1 Armatimonadota bacterium
GGCCCCGAGGGCATACCAGGGTTCGGCGCGAAGTGACGTGTCAATGCTTCCTCCATTCACGTTCGCATGCCGGAGGCGTACCATATCTCGCCGTCCCGTTGAGATTGAGGATCTGCTGAAGACCAACTTTCCGCACAACGCCGCTCTGTCGCCCGACGGCAGCGTGTGGCCTTCGCTGGCCGGACGGCTTTGCTCGTGGTGACTGCGGGTCCCACCGTGACGCTGCGCCCGGACTGCTTGGAGATCGACCTGGATCGCTTCCGCCGGGCGGCGCAGCGAGCGGCGGAAACGCAGGGCTTCGCGCGCCGCGAGCGTCTGGTCGAGGCCGCCGTGCGGGGGCGAGCTCTTCGCCGACAGCCTCTACGAGGAGTGGGAGGCGGGAGACGGCGCGTCTGGCACCGGGCCAGGACGCCGCGGTCGCGGCCGCGCTGCGCCGGACCGATCGCGGCGGGGGGCGTCTCGTCTCCTTCGTCCTCGGCAGGCAGGTACCCGCCTGGGAGAAGGTGGAGGTGCTGCGGTAGGGCTGCGGCGAGCCGCTTCGCGGCCTGCGCTCCGGCCCGCGCCCGGCTCGTGCGCGTGGCCATAAACCCGGGGGCTCAGAACCCGAACCACACCGGCCTGGGGGTCGTAGCTGATCTACGCGTCCGACACGCCGATCATCGTCCAGACCGAAGGGCGGCTACGCTGGGTGCCGCGACCTCGCGACGATGGCCCCGCCAGGCACTTCAGTACCAGATGCCTCAGGAGTAAGTCCCCCGCTGGTGAACCCAGCAAGAAAGGAGGGAACGCATTCTGGAACTACTGAGCCAGTGCATTGCCTTCCCGTCCCGAACCTCTGGTGCTATACTGGCGCCGGATGTCGGGCCGTAGCGCAGCCTGGTAGCGCGCCTGAATGGGGTTCAGGAGGTCGGCGGTTCAAGTCCGCCCGGCCCGACCAGTTTAACGGTTTGTCAGACCCGTAGCTCAACTAGCATCTACCCGCCAAGCGAAGGGTGCCGAAGAAGGCGGCGAACACTTTCGCCAGGGGTGGCCCAGGCGTCATCTCTTCTCGATTGCGCGCTGATGCCGGTCCCTCCGGTTCTGCCTGAGCCGGATCGCGAATAGGAGGCGGTCTATGTATCTGTAGGTGAGATGGCGGCGCTAGGTGGATGACCTGCGGGTCTGCACGCCTACACCGGTATTGGCCACGAACACCAGGACCGCTAGGACGTTTAGCAGGGCGCCCCAGCGGCGATCGGCCTCCCAGGCCGTCAGGTCGGCTCCCAGGCGCAACAGCAGGACGGCGTGGTCGCCCGGGCCGCCTCCCGATCCGCGCGCCACACCTGCGGAACCCCCTGCGCGGTGGGATGTGGCGGAAGTGCCGCGGGGTGTGGGGCGCGCGGAGCTCAGGCGGGCCGCTCGCGCTGCACCAGCACGGGTAGCACCAGCCGGAACAGGGCCAGGCTGATCGCCGAGTCGATGAGGTGGTGGACCACCGTGCCTGCAGCCACGAAGGCGCCAGCCTGCAGGCCGGGACCCAGCGCCCACACCGCCACTCCCTCACCGATGGCGTGAATGGGGAGGGCGACCGCCAGGGCCGCCCAGAATCGCGCCCCCCGCCGGATCATCACGGCGCCCACCACGCCCCAGATGGCGTGGGTGAAGGCCCGGGCCCCGATGACCGGGTTCAGGGTGATGGTGAACCCGATGGTGGCGCCCAGGCCCACCATCGCCGCCACCGCCGGACTGACCAGCATGGCCAGCATGGAGGGCACGTGGGAGGCAAAGGTGGCCGAATACTGCAGGGTGGGGATGAAGAGCTGCAGCGGAGTCCCCCGGAAGGCGAAGGGAATGAGCAGGGCCAGCGCCGTCAGCAACCCCCCGACCGCGACCTCACGTGTCTTCATGAACCGTCCCCCTCTCTGGTCTCACCGTGACTCCGGAAGCCTAATCTCCGCGTCCCAGCGCAGCCATGGGATCGGCCGGACCGTGTCCGCCCCCCAGCGGCAGCCCGCCCTGGATGGCGGCGGTGACGAAGCGTTTCGCCTGCGCCACGGCCTCGGGAGGCTCCAGGCCCTTTGCCAGCCCGGCGGCGATGGCGGCGGAGAAGATGCAGCCGGTGCCGTGGGTGTGCCTGGTGTGGACCCGCGGGGCAGCGAACAGGCGCACCTCCCGACCGTCGTAGAACAGGTCCACTGCCTCTTCGCCCGCCTGCAGGTGTCCCCCCTTCACCACTACCGCGCGAGGCCCCAGGGCCACAATGGCCCGTGCTGCCTCCTCCATCTCTGCGGATGTGCGCACCGGCCGCCCGGCCAGGGCCGCAGCCTCGGGCAGGTTGGGGGTGACAACCAGGGCCAGCGGCAGGAGCAGCCGGCGCAGGGCCTCCACCGCATCCGGACGCAGCAGGGGCGCCCCGCTCTTGGCCACCATCACCGGGTCCACCACCAGCCTGCGCAGATCATGCTCCTGGACCTTCTGCGCCACCACCTCGATGATGGCGGCGTTGGCCAGCATGCCGGTCTTGGCTGCGTCCACCCCGATGTCGCCCACGACGGCGTCGATCTGCGCTCCCACAAAATCGGGCGCCACCTCCAGCACCGCGGTCACCGCACGGGTGTTTTGCGCGGTGAGGGCAGTCAGGGCGGTGGTGCCGAAGACGCCCAGCGCGGCGAAGGTCTTCAGGTCGGCCTGGATGCCCGCTCCGCCGCCAGAGTCGGATCCGGCGATGGTCATAGCCCGGGGAATCCTCACGTGCGCCTCCTCATGAGAGCCGCTGCACCGGCTTGGGTGTGGTACTGGGGCGAAAGTGGTCCCACCCCAGGGGCTCCAGGGGGAGATGGCGCCCCTCCCGCTGCACGACGCGCCCTTCGTCGGGGGGGACCATCTCTCCGATGACGGTGGCGGCGGTGCCTGTCTCCTCCCGGATGAGCTGCGCTAGCTCCTCGGCGTGCTGCCGGTCGGCGGCCATGAGCAGCTCGTAGTCTTCCCCGCCGCACAGCGCCAGGTCCAGAGGCGTGAGGTTAAGGCGGGAAGCCACATCACCCAGCGCGGGATCCACCGGCACGGCGGCGCCCTCCAGGCGCACCCCCAGGTGGTTGGCATCGCACAGCCGCAACAGGTCGGTGGACAGCCCGTCGGAGAGGTCGATCATCGCCCTCGCCCACCGCGAACGCGCGGCCGCCCTCCCTTCGTGCACGCGGGGCATCGGGCGACGGTGCGCGGCCAGGAGCCGCTCACCCTCCGGAAGTGTCAGGCGGTGCTCCCAGGCCAGGAGGGCGGCCGCTGAAGCCCCCAGGGTGCCGGTGACCACCAGAAGGTCCCCTGCCCGGGCGCCGACCCGCCTGAGGAGGAGGTCCGCCTCCACCTCTCCAAGTACCGTCACGTCGGCGATGATCGGCCCCAGGATGGCGGCGAGGTTTCCGCCGACGACGGTCACGCCGAAGAGAGCGCCCAGCTCCTCCAGCCCACGGTAGAAATCCTCGATCCAGCGCAGGGAGAGAGTTGGGGGCACCGTCAGGGAGACCAGTGCGTGCCGGGGAATGCCGCCCATGGCGGCGACGTCGCTGAGGTTGACCGCAAGCGCCCTCCACCCCACGTCCCCGGGGCCGGCCAGGTCGGAGCGGAAGTGCACCCCCTCCACCTGGATGTCGGTTGTGGCCACCACGTGCCGGCCCGTGCGGGGCCAAAGAACGGCCGCGTCGTCGCCCATCCCTACCAGCACCTCCGGGTCCGGGCGCGCCACGATCCGCCCGATAGCCTCCAGCACCCCGGCCTCGCCCACATCCTGCACCTGCAGGTCATCCTCGGGCTGCACGCACCACCTCCACCAGGGACCTAGTAGCCGCAGCGATATCCGCAGCGGCTACTACCGCCGAGATCACCGCCACGCCGGTCGCTCCAGCCCGGATGGCCTCCGCTGCGTTGGCAAGGGTGATGCCGCCGATGGCCACCACCGGCAGGCGCACCGCCTGCACGATCCGGCTCAACCCCTCGATGCCTATGGGAGGGCCAGCATCGGCCTTGGAGGCTGTCTCAAATACGCTGCCCACGCCCAGGTAGTCGGCACCCTCACGTTCTGCCTGCACGGCCTCTTCAACTGTCCCTGCTGAGGCCCCTACGATTCGGTCCGGACCTAGAATCCGCCGCGCCGCCTCCACCGTGAGGTCGTCCGGGCCCACGTGCACGCCGTCCGCATCTGCAGCCAGGACCACATCCACGCGGTCGTTAATCACCAGCGGGACGCCCGCCGGGCGCACCAGCGCCAGCATCCTGACGGCGGTCTCCACCATCTGGCGCGTGGTCAACTCCTTGTCCCTGAGCTGCACCACCGTGGCGCCCCCGGCGACGGCGGCCGCCGCAATCTCCTCGTGGCTGCGGCCCCGGGCCAGGCGTCGGTCGGTGATCACATAGACAGCCAGGTCGACAGGCCGCATACACTTTTACGGAGGAGGGAGTTCCGTCCACCGGATGCCTGCCTGCAGCTCCTCCGGGGTCATGGCGAAGAGCGCGTCTACCAGATGCGGCTTCATCGTCCCCGGTCCGTAGCTCCTGGCTGCGGCCCGCTCGGCGGCCAGCCCGAAGCAGGCCAGACCGGCGGCCGCCGCGGTCACCAACTCCCCCTGGCCGGCCGCCGCCGCAAAGCACCCTGCGACCGCAGTAGCCATGCACCCCGCGCCGACCACCGCCGCCAGCCAGGGGTGCCCGTTATCGACAACAAGCACCCGGCTCCCGTCGGTAATCACATCTCTTGCCCCGGTGACCGCCACTATGGCACCGCGGGCGGCCAGAGAGGCGGCGATTCCCACTACCTCCTCGAGCTCTGGTCTGTCTTCCGTCTCGACCCCGCGCAGGGTGGCCTTCCGGCCGGCCAGAGCCGCCGCCTCGGCCGGGTTGGCCCGGACCAGCGGCCGTGCAGCGGCGGCTACGACTCTGCGGGCGGCCTGGGTGCGCAACGCCGACACCCCGGCCCCCACCGGGTCGATGATTACGGGAATCGCCCGCCGGCAGGCTGCGTCCACGGCGCGCTCGATGGCAGCCAGCCGCTCCGCAGTGGGGGTACCCAGGTTCACCACCAGCGCGTCCGCCCGATCCACGATCTCTGAGACCTCGTCCGGTGCTATGGCCATGATAGGCGAGGCACCCACGGCGCGGGTGACAGCAGCCACGTCGCCCATGGTGACGAAGTTGGCCAGGTGGTGCACCAGCGGCCGACGCCGCCACAGCTCGGCCAACAGTCTGGCGCCCGCTTCCGCCGCCTCTGTGTCCTCTCGCCCCACGGTGCCGCCCCTCCGCCGCCCGCCCACGCTACCCGTGTGTCGGCGCAGCCCTGGGGGCCTTCCTCCCGATAGCGGCCACCGCCAGGTACAGCGCGGCGGCGACGATGAAGCTGGGTACGGAAGCCCCCAGCCAGGGAAAGCGGGCGCTCAGGGGGAAGGGGAGGGACAACGCCGCGGCGGAGCCCCGCAGCAGCGCCTTCCACCCGGGGAGCTCGGTAGGCACGATCCACTGGTAGGCGAGGAAGCCGGCCAGCCACGCGGCCACCGCCTTCCAGTTGACGCCTCCCCGGTACCAGTACGGCCCGGCCGACCGGTACAGGGCCTCCAGGTCGTAGCGCCGGCGGCGCAGGACGAAGTAGTCTGCGGCCAGCACACCAAAGAGCGGCACGAAGAAGGCGCCGATCAGGAACAGGAAGGCTTCGTACTGGACGATGTTGACCTTGGCGGCGACAAGCGCGCAGACTGCGCCCACAACCACAGCCAGCCAGCGCTGCCGCGCCCGCGGGAAGAGGTTCTGGATGCTGACGGCGGTGGAGTAGATGTCGGCGAAGCCATTGTCCGTCTCGTCCACCAGTAGCAGTAGTAGGGCCAGCCACCCGCCGGCCAGGCTGATGATGGCCGGGATCAGGTCGGTGGTCTGGAGGGCCAGGACGAAGAGTACTCCCAGCGCGTAGAACCACACGTTGGCTACCAGGTAACCGGCGAAGGTTCCCCAGAACGCTGGAGTGCTGCGGCGGGCAAAGCGGTTGTAGTCCGCCACCAGCGGGAGCCAGGAGACGGGCATCGCCACCACCAGGTCCACCGCCAGCCAGAAGGGCAGGGTCCCATCGCCGGGCTTAGCCAGCAAGGCGCGGACGTCGTGATGTGTGAGCAGGTACCAGGTCAGGTAGATGGTGGTAGCGTACACGAGCCAGATGGCAAACCGCTCCAGCCAGCGGCGCACCACCACCAGGGGGCCGCCCCAGGCGAGCAGGGTGCAGAAGGCGGCAACCACCAGGACCCACAGGAGCACGTTGTCGTAGCCGAACAGCGTGGTGGAGATGCCGTTGGCGGCCTGCGACATAATGAAGATCTCAAAGGAGCCCCAGCCGATCAGCTGTACGATGTTCAGCAGCGTGGGGAGATAGGAGCCGCGGATGCCCAAGGCGGGACGCAGTAGCACCATGGTGGGCACAGCCGTCTCGCTGCCGACCACGCCCGCCAGCGCCAGCAGCAGGTTGCCCACCACCGTGCCGATGACGATGGCGGCCAGCGCCTGGACCAGCCCCAGCCCGGGCACCAGCAGCGTTCCGGCCAGCAGGACCAGCAGCCCCACTCCCAGGCTGGACCACAGGGCGAAGTAGTCCAGGTACCCCAGGTACCGCTGCTGGGCCGGAACCGGCTCGATGCCCCACTCCGGCGGTGCCTGGATGCGCAGGCGGGTCAGCGCCTGGACGGCCATCAGCGGGCTCCTGGCTGAACCACCAGTGGGACGTGCAGACGTTGCAGGACTTTCAGCAGGAGGAAACCGACCAGGGCGCCGGGGATTGAGCTGGCCAGGAACAGGTACTGCAGGGTCAGAAGCGGAATAGCGCGATCCATCAACGCGGGTGCCACAACCAGAGCGCCGATAGTGGCGCCCACCGGCCCGGTGCCCAGGGGCTCCAGCAGCCCGGCCCAGTCCCGCCGCAGGTACTTGTAGCCGAATCCCACGACCAGGGCCCCGGGGATCCCTCCCGGGAACGCCAGCAGCGTCCCCACGCCGAAGAGGTTCCGCAGGATCGCCGCCACCGTCGCCGCCAGCGCGGCATACCAGGGACCCAGCAGGACGCCGGCGAGGACGTTGGTCATGTGCTGCCAGGGCAGCAACTTTGCGCCGGCTACCGGAATCGCGCCGGGGACGAATGAGAGGACCACCGGGAGCGCCGCGAAGAACGCCCCCAGCACCAGCTTGCGCGTCTGCATCCCGTCACCTCCCCCGCCCGGAGAAGCGCAAACGCCGGCCCGATACAGGCCGGCGATGCTCCAGACATCCACTCCCCACGCCAGCATTACCTGGATCGGGTCCAAAGGGTCTGCGCCGACTAGGCGCACTCTCAGCCCGGTTCCCCGAGCTCCCCCGGATGGTATGATTATCCAGTTGTCTTCACAGCCATGATACCTCAGGTGGCGGCAAGAGGGAACGCCTTCCCTCAGGCTGCGCCTGTCGGCAGTGTGACAGATCCTCCTCTGGCGGTCACCTGCGCGCCCGCCCTCCTGCGGAGCTCTCCTCCCGGGGCGTACAATCTGACTGGTGCCCCCGCCTCCGTCCGGGCGGCGGCTGTACGCTCTCCCTGGGGAGGAAGCCTGCCGCGGGACGTCCCGGGGGCTGGCCGAGGAGGAATCACCGTGGAGCCACCGATGGTCGTTGACGCCTTGATCGAGATCCCCAAGGGCAGCCGCAACAAGTACGAGTACGACGCCGCCAGCGGACGCCTCCGCCTGGACCGGGTGCTCTACTCGCCGCTGCACTACCCGGCTGACTACGGGTTCATCCCGGAGACGCTGGCCGAGGATGAGGACCATCTGGACGTCCTCATCGTCACCCACGAACCATCCTTTCCCGGCTGCATCGTCCCCGTGCGCCCGGTGGGCGTGCTGGACATGCACGACGAGAAAGGGCGCGACGAGAAGATCCTGGCCGTTCCGGTGGGGGACCCCCGGTTCAGTGAGGTGACCGACCTGGCCCATCTGGCGCCGCACTTCCTCAGGGAGATCGAGCACTTCTTCCAGGTGTACAAGACGCTGGAGGAGAAGGCCACCGAAATCACAGGCTGGGCGGGTGTCCAGGTGGCCCGGCGCACGGTGGCCGCCGCCCAGCAGCGCTTTCGCCACCGCCAGCGGTAGCAGGGGCAGCGTGTCGACGGGCGAGGTGATCGTCCACAGGCTCGATGCGGTCGTGGTGGGGGGCGGGGGCGCCGGGCTCTACGCGGCCCTGGAGCTGGCCCGCCACCCGGACCTGGATGTGGCCGTAGTGAGCAAACTCCATCCCCTGCGCTCCCACACCGGCGCTGCGCAGGGGGGTATCGGCGCAGCGCTGGGGCATGCCGAGGAGGACCGGCCGGAGTGGCACATGTTCGACACGGTCAAGGGGGGCGACTACCTGGCCGATCAGGACGCCGTGGAGATCCTCTGCACTGAGGCCGTGGATGCCGTTTACGAGCTGGAGCGGCTGGGGCTTCCCTTCGACCGCGCGCCAGATGGGCGCATTGAGCAGCGCGTGCGCGCGGGCGGACACACCCGGAACTTCGGGGAAGCCCCCCTGGCCCGCACCTGCTTCGCTGCTGACCGGACGGGCCAGATGATCTTGCATACCCTCTACCAGCAATGCCTGCGCCACGGGGTGCGCTTCTTCGACGAGTTCCAGGTAGTGGACCTGATCATCGAGGAGGGCGCCTGCCGCGGGGTCGTGGCCTGGGAGCTGCGCACGGGCCAGGTGCACCTGTTCACCGCGGCCGCGGTCCTGCTGGCCACAGGAGGGTGGGGGCGGATCTACCGGCTCACCACCAACGCCCTTTCCCTCACCGGAGATGGTGCGGCCATCGCCTGGCGCCGGGGCATCCCCCTGGAAGACATGGAATTCTTTCAGTTCCACCCCACGGGCATCCACCGCCTGGGGATCCTCCTTTCCGAGGCCGCCCGGGGGGAGGGAGTCTACCTGCGCAACGCCGCCGGGGAGCGGTTCATGGAACGGTATGCTCCCGGCATGATGGAGCTGGCCCCGCGCGACATCGTCTCCCGCGCCATCTACCGGGAGATCGCTGCCGGCCGTGGCGGGGGCCCACAGGGCGACTGCGTTTTCCTGGACTTCCGTCACCTGCCGGAGCAGGTGCGGCGGGTCCGGCTGCCCGAGGTGGTTGAGCTGGTCCGAACCTACCTGGGCCTGGACCCGGGGCGGGACCTGATCCCGGTGCACCCCACGGCGCACTACGCCGTGGGCGGAATTCCCACGGACCTCTGGGGTCGCGTCGTCCAGGACGAGCAGAACACCGTGCTCCCTGGCCTCTATGCGGCGGGGGAGTGCGCCTGTGTCTCCGTGCACGGCGCCAACCGCCTGGGGACTAACTCCCTGATCGACATCCTGGTGTTCGGCCGCCGCGCTGGCCGGGACATGGCCCGCTACGCCCGGGAGGCGGGCGTCCCTGCGACCCCCCAGCGGGCCGCGCGCGACGCCGCCGCACCCCTGGAGGTGCTGCGCGGGCGCCGTGGCCCCGAGTCGGCGGCGCGCCTGCGCCACGAGCTGCAGGTGGTGATGCAGGAGCACGTCTCCGTCTTCCGCACCGCCGCCGGCCTGCGCCGCGCCCTGGATGCCATCCGCGGGCTGCAAGACCGCTACGTCAGGGTGGCCCTGCAGGATTCCGGCCAGGTCTTCAACCAGCAGCTGCAGGAGGCCTGGGAGGTGGGTTGCCTGCTGGACGTGGCCGAGGCGACCACCGTAGCCGCGCTGACACGAGAGGAGAGCCGGGGCGTGCACTACCGGGAGGACTTCCCCCGGCGGGACGATGCGGCCTGGCTGAAGCACACGCTGCTCGTGCGCACGGCTACTGGTGACTACCGGGTCCGGTTCAAGCCCGTGGTGATCACCAGGTTCCCGCCGCGGGAGCGCGTCTACTGAAAAGGCTCACAGCCGCCCGGCCGCTCGCAGCGTCCGGTGCGCCGAGCGCATGCAGGCGTTCATGACCACCCGCAGTCCCGCGGCGGCGGCGCGGGCGGCCGCTTCCTCGTTCACGATGCCCGACTGCATCCACACCACCCTGGCCCCGATGGCAATGGCGTCCTCCACAACCGGAGGGACCTCCTCGGAGCGACGGAAGATCTGCACCACATCCACGGGCTCAGGGACCTCTCGCAGGTTGGGGTAGGCCTTCTCGCCCAGGACCTCCTTCACCCGGGGATTGACGGGGATGATGCGGTAGCCCTGCTGCTGCAGGTAGGCGGCCACCTGGTAGCTGTCCCGGTGCGGTCTGTCGGACAGGCCCACCACCGCAATGGTCCTGGCCTGCTTCAGGATCTGCTGCACATCCTCCCAGGTGAGCGCCATCCCTCCCTGCCGGTCCTACGTGCCCAGCAGCTCTTGCAGCTTTGCTTTGTTGAAGCCCACCACCGGCACGCCATCGATGACCGTGACCGGGGTGGCGGCGAATCCCAGGCGCATGACCTCCTCCAGGGCGTCATCATCCTTTGTGACGTCCCTTTCGGTGAAGGCCACGCCCTGCTGGTGAAGGAACTCCTTCACCTTACCGCAGAACAGTCAGCCTGGTTGCGTGTAGACGACCACCGTCCTGGCCATGGACGCTCTCCTCCCTCCGGGCTCGCTTCGCCCATCATAGCGTACGGGCCAGCAAGAATGTTCCACGCCTCCGGCCGCACGCGGGTGGGGGCGCGGGATCAGCCGGCCGGGGTTGAGGCCGGGGTGGTGGGGAAGGAGGTGCGGTCGGGCGCGGGTAGGTGCTGGGCGACGGCCGCTGCGGACTGCGCGTGGGTCGGTGGCGACTGCTGGAAGGGGAGGGGCGAGTCGATTGGGGAGAGCTGTGTCGGAGAGCAGCCGTCGCCCAACAGGATCCACCGGAGGAGGGCGGCCAGGGCGAAGATCCCGGCCAGGAGGACTCCGGCCCAGAACTCCCAGGTGACGAGCGCGTCCACCACGTGCGCCTCCGCGCTCCCGCGTGCCAAAAGAAACGCCTTCCGCGGTGGGAAGGCGTCCAGGCCCTCCCGTTCGGCAACCCGGCTGACTGGCGGTGCCAGTCCCGTGGCTTTGCGGACCGCCCTCGCGGGCGGGGTGCCTTTATCGCGGGATGTTCCCTATGCTCTTCACCCACATTCTGCCCGATTCCCCCTTTGGCTAGACCCGCGCCCGGGGGTTCCCGGCGCGGCTTGACGCTGCCCGCCTCGCTGGATTAGGATGGGCCGAGCCCCCCCGGGGGGGGAGGGATACCATGCGGGATGCCCCGGAGATGCGCATCATGCACGGCAGTCCAGAGGAGCGGCGGAAGGTGCTGACGCGCCTGCGCAGCATCGCCGGCCACCTGGAAGGCGTGGAACGAATGGTCAGCGACGGTGCATACTGCATCGACATCGTGCGGCAAACCCTGGCCATCCAGCGGGCGCTGGACCGCGTCAATGCCATGCTGCTGGGGGACCACCTGGAGCAGTGCGTCACCCGGGCGATGCAGTCGGGGGACGAGCGGGAGCGGCGCCGGGTGATCCGGGAGATCCTGGACGTCTTCGAGACGTCCAGCAAGCTGTAGCCCACGGCTATGGCGCCTCGGGTGGACCGGCCGCAGATCATGGAGACCTCGGAGCAGTCGCGGATCACAAAGACCCCCGCAGGATCATTGCGGATCCCGACACCGGCCAGCAGGCGGATCGACCTTCCTGTGCAGGGGATGACCTGCGCCAGCTGCGTGGCCACAGTGGAGAGCGGGCTGCGTCGCACGCCGGGGGTGCGCGCGGCCACGGTGAATCTGGCCGCGGAGCGTGCTTCCATCGTCTTCGACGCGCAGGCGTTGCGTCTGGAAGACCTGATCCGGGCCGTGGAAGAAACTGGCTACGCGGTGCCGGTGGAGCGGGCGGTCGTTCCCGTGCGGGGGCTGGAGCTGGTCCCCTCCGGGGAGAAGCTGGAACGGGCGCTGCTGGGGGTGGAGGGGGTGCGGGCAGCGACGGTCAACCTGGCCGCGGAACAGGTGGTCGTGGACTTCATCCCCCACCTGGTCTCGGTGGAGGACCTGCGTCGGGCCATCCGTAGCGCCGGGTACGAGCCCGGAGAGGTGGCCGGGCCCGCCGCGGACGGGGAGCAGCAGCGTCGCCAGCGCGAGATGCGCGCCCTGGGCGCCCAGTTTCTGGTCGCCGCGCTGCTCAGCGTCCCTATCCTCTGGGGCAGTCTGCACCACATGGGGGTGCGCGGCGTCTGGGTGCCGGCCATCCTCACGGACTGGCGGGTGCAGCTGCTGCTGGCGCTCCCTGTGCAGTTCTGGGCAGGGCGGCGCTTCTACCGCGGGGCCTGGGCGGCGGCGCGGCACGGGACCACCGACATGAACACGCTGATTGCCGTAGGGACCTCGGCGGCCTTCGGCTACAGCGTCGTCGCCACCTTCTTTCCCCAGGTCTTCATCGCCGGTGGCCTACAGCCAAACGTCTACTACGAGACCGCCTCTATCATCATTGCCTTCATCCTTCTGGGCCGCTTCCTGGAGGCGCGAGCCAAGGGGCGGACCTCTGAAGCCATCCGCCGGTTAGTGGGTCTGCGTCCGCGCACGGCGCGGGTGCTGCGCGACGGCCAGGAGGTGGACGTCCCCGTGGACGAGGTGCAGGTGGGGGATGTGGTGGTGGTCCGTCCCGGGGAGAAGATCCCGGTAGACGGGGTGGTCCTCAGCGGGCACTCCACCGTGGACGAGTCCATGCTCACGGGGGAGTCCATGCCCGTGGAGAAGGGGGAAGGCGACGAGGTCATCGGGGCCACCCTGAACAAGACCGGTTCCTTCCGCTTCCGCGCCACGCGCGTCGGCCGGGAGACGGCGCTGGCCCAGATCATCCGGCTGGTGGAGGAGGCCCAGGGCTCCAAGGCCCCGATCCAGCGCCTGGTGGACCGGATCGCCGCCTTCTTTGTCCCGGCGGTGATCGCCATCGCCGTGGCCACGGCCGCCACCTGGCTGCTGCTTGGACCGCAGCCGCGCCTGACCTACGCGCTGCTGGCCTTTGTCTCCGTGCTGATCATCGCCTGCCCCTGTGCCATGGGGCTGGCCACGCCCACCGCCATCATGGTGGGGATCGGGCGAGGGGCGGAGGAGGGGGTGCTCATCCGCAACGCGGAAGCCCTGGAGCGGCTGCGCCAGGTGGAGACGGTGGTGCTGGACAAGACGGGCACTCTGACCCGCGGCCAGCCCGCGGTGACGGACGTGCTGCCGGCCAACGGATTCACCCAGGAGGAGGTCCTCCGCCTGGCCGCCGCGGCGGAGCGCGGCTCCGAGCATCCCCTGGGCGAGGCCATAATCAGCCGGGCCAGGGCGGCGGGTCTGGAGATTCCCGAGCCCGACGACTTCGACGCACTCCCCGGCCAGGGGATCGTGGCCCAGGTGGAGGGGCGGAGGGTGATCGCCGGCAACCGGCGCCTGCTGGAGCGGCAGGGGGTGCGGCCGGACGGGCTGGAGGCGCAGGCCGCGGCGCTGGCCGGGGATGGCAAGACGCCCATGTTCCTGGTGGTGGACGGGGTACCCGCCGGGCTCATCGCCGTGGCCGACACGCTCAAGCCGGAGTCGGCGGAGGTCGTCGCCGCCCTGCGCCACCTGGGCCTGGAGGTGGTCATGCTCACCGGAGACGTGCGCGCCACGGCGGAGGCCATTGCCCGCCAGGCGGGGATCGACCGCGTGCTAGCCGAGGTGCGGCCGGAGCAGAAGGCGGCCACCGTGCGCAGCCTGCAGCAGGAAGGGCGGGTGGTGGCCATGGTGGGGGACGGGATCAACGACGCTCCGGCACTGGCCCAGGCGGATGTGGGCATCGCCATCGGCGCCGGCACCGATGTGGCCATGGAGTCAGCCGACGTGGTGCTGGTGGGGGGTGACCTGCGCGGCGTGCGTGCGGCCATCGCCCTCAGCCGGCAGACCGTGCGGGCGATCCGGCAAAACCTCTTCTGGGCGTTCGTCTACAATGTGGCCCTCATTCCCGTGGCTGCGGGGGCGCTCTACCCCTTTACCGGCGTGCTGCTCAACCCGGTCTTCGCCGCCCTGGCCATGAGCTTCAGTTCGGTGACCGTGGTGAGCAACAGCCTGCGCCTGCGCCTCTTCAAGCCGGCGCTGCAGGGGACCTGAGGGAATCCGGCCACGGGACACCGGCAGCCGTGCACGGGCCCGTGGTTCAGCAGAAGTGCTCGAGGGAGGTGGCATCATGAAGCGAACGTTCAGCGTCCCGCGGATACACTGCGAGGGGTGTGTGCGCACCGTGACCGAAGCGCTGCGGAGCCTGGCCGGCGTGACGGCTGCGGAGGCCGATGCGCAAAAGAAGACGGTAGATGTAGTCTTTGATCCGTCGCTGGTCAGCGAGGAGCGACTGCGCCAGGCCCTGCGCAACGTAGGCTACCCGGTGGCCAACTAGCCCCGCGTGCTAGAATAGTCCCAGCAGGTGCGCCCGTAGCTCAGCTGGAGAGAGCGGCAGACTTCGAATCTGCAGGGCGGGGGTTCGACTCCCTCCGGGCGCGCCATGAGGATGCGCACAAGAACTGATCCACTACCTTGCTGTTGCTCATGTCTCTTCCATGCCGGTAGTGAGTTGCTGGCGGGCCACTCCTAGTCCGCCAGGACGATGCGGCCGGCGCGCATGTCCGTCACCTGCGCCAGGGCTTCGATGGGCACGCCCAGCCGGGCCAGAAGTGCCCGCCCACCTTCGAACGTCTTCTCGATAACAGCGCCGATCCCCACCACGGTAGATCCCGCCGCTTCCGCCAGGCGGGCCAGGCCCAGGATGGTCTGCCCGGTGGCCAGGAAGTCGTCGACAATGAGGACCCGTTCGCCGCGGGAGAGGTATTCGGGTGAGACGATCAGTTCCACGGTGCGCCCCCTGGTGTGCGAGGGTGTCAGGGTCAGGAAGACCTGATCCGGCATGGTGATGGGACGGGACTTGCGGGCGTAGACACAGGGCAGACGCAGGTGCAGCGCGGTGGTCAGGGCAGGGGCGATGCCCGAGATCTCCGCGGTGAGCACCTTGGTGGCGCCCACGCCGGCAAAGCGGCGGGCCAGCTCGCGGCCACAGGCGTCCATCAGTCCGGGATCGACCTGGTGGTTGATGAACCCGTCGACCTTCAGGATCCCCCCGCCCAGGTTGCGTCCTTCGCGCAGGATACGTTCCTTGAGGATACGCATGACTCGCCCTCCCCTGTCGCTCCGGGTCCTGCCCGGAATGCCGTCGTCTCCAGGGAGAGACTTCGGGGCCGGGGAGGAGCATTCCCTGAGGGCCGTGCTGTGGCAGACTCCCTCAGCGACGCCCTGGCAGCCTCCGCTGCAGCGGCACTGTGGCCTGACCGACGGCGACACCTTCCGCGGCCAGATGAACCCCGACCGCCTCTTCATGCTGCGGCAGGGGCTGTGCACGTCGGGGAAGAAGGTTGAATTATGGTCAAGATCCTGGTCTGGGCACGCAGGAAGGCGGAGATGAGCGCGGAGGAGTTCCGCGCCTACTGGATGGGACCGCACGCGGACCTGGCGCGGCGCACCTACTCCCACCTCACCGGCTACGTTATACACCTGGTGACGCGGGCGCCGCGGGGCCAGACGCCTCTGTTTGACGGCGTGGCGGAACTGACCTGGGCGTCGCGGGAGGACTTCGACGCGGACGTGCGGGCGGAGGCGGCGCGGGCGGTGGTGGAGGATCTGGATGCCTTTGCCGGAGAGACGGGGACCCTGTTCGTCGACGAGCACGTCGTGGTGGGCTGACGGATCCGGCCGGACTCCTGGACACCCCGTCCCTGTCCGGTATAATGAACACTTGGCACGGGGGCCGTTAGCTCAACAGGTAGAGCAGGGGCCTCTTAAGCCTCGTGTTGGGGGTTCGAGTCCCTCACGGCCCTCCAGAGTCGATGGCCAGTGCTCTGCGGCGCTGGTCATCGTCCTTTGGCGGCCGTGCTGTGGCGGTGTGGCGTCCTGCGGGGGCGCGGGCGTAGCCGAACTGGCATAGGCGCCAGACTTAGGATCTGGTCGGCGCGAGCCGGTGGGGGTTCGAGTCCCTCCGCCCGCACCAGAGGTTCTGGGCGGCCGGGGGCGTGGGCCCGGGCCGCCTTCTTGCACGCCGCCCGGAAGGCAGGTGGGGAGAGAGGATGAAGGTGGAGTGGCGGCGCGAACCGGGGAGTCGCGCGGTGCTGCAGGTGGAGCTTCCGCCGGAGGACGTCGCCCGGGCGGTAGCGGCTGCCCACCGTCGTCTGGCCCAGCGGGTGACGGTACCCGGTTTCCGCCGCGGTAAGGCGCCGCGGACGCTCCTGGAGCGTTACGTGGGGCGGGAGAGCCTGATGGACGAGACCCTGAAGCTCCTCCTCCCCGAGGGATACGCCCGCGCCCTGAAGGAAGCAGGCCTGGCACCTATCGGCCAGCCGCAGATCGACGTGCAAACCGATCCGGTGCAGGAGAACGCCCCTCTGCGCTTCGTGGCCACCGTGGACGTGGTCCCGGAGGTGGACCCCGGCGCCTACCGGGAGGTGCGCCTGCCCCGGAAGGAGCCTGCGGTCACCGACGCCGAGGTGGAGGCGCGGATCGAGGACCTGAGGGTGCGCCAGGCCGCGCTGGTGTCCGTGGCGGACGCAGCAGCGGCTCGCGGCGACTTCGTGTTGCTGCAAGTCCTGCAGGCCGCACCGGGTCTTCCCCGGTTGGCTGCTGGGAAGGAGGTCCTGGTGGAAATCGGCGGGGGCCTGTATCCGGCGTCCCTGGAGGAGGGTCTGGAGGGGCTGCGGCGGGGCGAAGAGCGCACCATTGCCCTGGGGGATGGGGGGGAGCAGATCACCGTGGTGGCGCTGGATGTGAAGCGGCGGGAGCTCCCGGCGGTGGACGACGGCTTCGCCCGCCAGGTGGGTGCAGAGTCGGTGGCGGCGCTGCGGGCGCAGCTGAGGGACCGCCTGCAGGCGGAAGCGGCGGCACGTGCCGATGAGGAGTACCGCAACGCGGTGCTGCGCGCCGTGACAGCCGGGGCCACGGTGGACCTCCCCCGCTCGCTGGTGGCGCACGAAGTGGAGCACCTGCTGGCCGACCTGGAGGAGACGCTGGCCCGGCGCGGGCTGACCCTGGAAACCTACCTCCGCGCGGCCGAGAAGAGTGTGGAGGAGCTGCGCCGGGAGTACGAGACCGTGGCCGAAGAGCGGCTGCGCACGCAACTGGTGCTGGACGAGATCGCGCGGCGCGAGGACATCGCCCCCACGGAGGAGGAAATCACCCGTGAGGCAGAGAACCTTGCGCAGAGTTTGCAGCAGGAGGTGGCGCGGGTGCGCCAGTGGCTGGGGGATGAGTCGCGCCGCAGCGCGCTGACCAGGACCCTCCGCCGCCGCAAGACCGTCCAGTTCCTCGTCAGCCTCGCCTCGGCAGGGGAGGTCCGGGCCAGCCCTGCAGCGACTCCACCCGGGGAGCCGGCCGAGACGCGGGGAGGGTGAGCACCGATGCCGCTGATCCCATACGTCATCGAGAGCACGCCCCGCGGTGAGCGGGGCTATGACATCTACTCCCGCCTGCTCAAGGAGCGGATCGTCTTCCTGGGCGGGCCCATCGACGACGACGTGGCCAACCTGGTCGTCGCCCAGCTCCTGTACCTGGAGGGGGAGGATCCGGACAAGGACATCTCCCTATACATCAACAGCCCCGGGGGGGACCTCTACGCCTCGCTGGCCATTCACGACACCATGCAGTATGTGCGGCCAGACATCTCCACCATCTGCGTCGGTCTGGCGGCCAGCGGGGCGGCGCTCATCCTGGCCGGAGGGACCAAGGGGAAGCGCTATGCCCTGCCCTATGCCCGCATCATGATCCACCAGCCCTGGGGCGGAGCGCAGGGCACCACCGCGGACATCGAGATCCAGACGCGACAGTTCCTGCGGGACCGCGGCCAGATGTACGAGCTGCTGGCTCGCTACAGCGGCCAGCCCCTGGAGCGCATCGAGCGGGATGCCGACCGCAACTTCTGGATGACCCCGCCGGAAGCCAAGGACTACGGGTTGATCGACGAGATCTTCGCCCCCCGCGAGCGCAAGGTGAAAGTGGCCGCCCCGTGAGCATGTTTCGCTTCGGCGACGAGCGCGACCGGCTGAAGTGCTCCTTCTGTGGGAAGCCCCAGGAGCAGGTGCGTAAGCTGGTGGCCGGCCCCGGCGTGTACATCTGCGACGAGTGTGTCGAGCTGTGCAACGAGATCGTGGAGGAGGAGCTGGCCGGCGACGAGGTGGCTGCCCCCCGTGCTACCCCCAAGCCCAAGGAGATCTACGACGTCCTTTGCCAGTACGTGGTGGGGCAGGAGCGGGCGAAGAAGGCCCTGGCCGTGGCCGTCTACAACCACTACAAGCGCAGCGGGTCACGGCGCCCCTCGGACGTGGAACTGCAGAAGTCCAACATCCTGCTCATCGGCCCCACCGGCTGCGGGAAGACGCTGCTGGCTCAGACCCTGGCCAAGATCCTGGACGTCCCGTTTGCCATCGCCGACGCCACCTCCCTTACCGAGGCGGGCTACGTGGGGGAGGATGTGGAGAACATCCTGCTGCGCCTCATCCAGATGGCCGACTACGACATCAAGAAGGCGGAGCGGGGCATCATCTACATCGATGAGGTGGACAAGATCGCCAGGAAGAGCGAGAACCCCTCCATCACCCGGGACGTCTCCGGCGAGGGGGTACAGCAGGCTCTGCTGAAGATCCTGGAAGGGACGGTGGCCAACGTCCCACCCCAGGGAGGGCGGAAGCACCCCCACCAGGAGTTCATCCAGATTGACACCACCAACATCCTCTTCATCTGCGGCGGCGCCTTCGACGGGCTGGAACGGATCATCGAGAGCCGCACGCGGCAGACCAGCATCGGGTTCGGGGCGCAGGTGGAGCCGCGCAGCAAGAAGCGGCTGGGGGAGATTCTCAGCCACATCATGCCCCAGGACCTGCTCAAGTACGGCATGATCCCCGAGTTTGTGGGCCGGCTACCCATCATCGTGCCCCTGGATCCGCTGGATGAGCGGGACCTGGTACGCATTCTGGTGGAGCCCCGCAACGCGCTGGTGCGGCAGTACCAGAAGATTCTGGAGATGGATGGGGTGGAGCTGATCTTCACCGAGGAGGCGCTGCGGGCCATCGCCCGGGAGGCGATGGCCCGGAACACCGGCGCCCGCGGCCTGCGGACCATCATCGAGGAGATCATGCTGAACATCATGTACGAGATTCCCTCCCGTAGCGATGTGCGCCGCTGCGTGGTCACCGAGGAGGCCGTCCTGCAGCGCAGCGAACCGGTCCTGCTCACGGCAGCGGATCTCAAGCGCCTGGCCAAGGAGAAGCCAGCCTCCTGAGCGCGGGGGGCCCCATCCGGCGGTGGGGGCGGCCCTGCTCCCGGTCAGGCCATCGCCGGGCAGCCGGGACAGGGTGGTGAGGCCCTGTCCTGCCGCCGGGGGCGAATGCTATAATCTGAACTGAAAGGCGGAGTCCGGGGGCCGGGGGCGATATGGTCCCCGTTTTCATTCAGGGGAACATTCCCCGGCGGGCGTTTTTCCAGGGAAGTGCGGCCCGCCGGCCCGAACGGGAGGACCGATGAGCGAACCACAGGTGATTGATCCTGCGGCGATGAAGGAGATCCTGCCGCTGTTGCCCCTCAAGGGTACCGTCATCTTCCCGCACCAGGTGCAGGGCCTGGGGGTGGGCCGGCCCAAGTCGCTACGCGCCCTGGAGGCGGCTCTGGCCGGCGAGCCGCGGCTGATCATCCTGGCCGCGCAGAAGCAGGACGACCTGGACCACCCCGGACCGGAGGACATCTACCGCACCGGCACCGTCTGCCGCATCCTGCAGGTGGGCAAGCAGCCGGACGGCGTCCTCCAGGTCATCGTGGAGGGCGTGGTCCGCGCGGAGATCCAGGAGTACCTGCAGGAGGATCCCTTCTTTGCCGTCCGCTACACCGCACGCGCCGACCCGCCGGAGAAGAGCCTGGAGCTGGAGGCGCTGATGCGCGGGCTGACTTCCCAGTTCGAGCGCTTCGCCCGCCTCTCCCGGGCCATTCCCCCGGAGCAATTCGTGGCGGTGATGCAGGTGGAGGAGCCCGGCCGTCTGGCTGACGTGGTGACGCAGTACCTGAACCTCAAGCTGGAGGAGCGGCAGCGGCTTCTGGAGGCCGGGGTGCAGGAGCGGCTGGAGACGCTGGGGCAGGTCCTCTCCCGCGAGATCAGCATCCTGGAGCTGGAACGGAAGATCCAGAACCGGGTGCGCAAGCAGATGGAGAAGTCGCAGCGGGAGTACTTCCTCAAGGAGCAGATGAAGGCCATCCAGCACGAGCTGGGGGAGGCCGACGAGCGCCAGGCGGAGGTGGCGGAGTACCGCAAGAAGATCGAGGCGGCCAAGCTCCCCGACCACGTCAGGGACAAGGCGCTGGAGGAGCTCGGCCGGCTGGAGAAGATGCCGCCCATGGTGGCGGAGGCCGTGGTGGTGCGCACGTACCTGGACTGGATCCTGGCCATCCCCTGGTCGGTGCGTACCGAAGACCGGCTGGACATCGACGAGGCCCGACGCATCCTGGATGAGGACCACTACGGGCTGGACAAGGTCAAGGAGCGCGTCATCGAGTATCTGGCGGTGCGGAAGCTGGCCCCTCAGTCCAAGGGGCCCATCCTCTGCTTCATCGGCCCGCCAGGGGTGGGTAAGACATCCGTGGGCAGGTCCATCGCCCGCGCCCTGGGGCGGAAGTTCGTGCGCATCTCGCTGGGTGGAGTGCGTGACGAGGCGGAGATCCGGGGCCACCGCCGCACCTACGTGGGGGCGCTGCCGGGGCGGATCATCCAGGGGATGAAACAGGCCGGCAGCAAGAATCCCGTCTTCATGCTGGACGAGATAGACAAGCTGGGGGTGGACTTCCGGGGCGACCCGTCAGCGGCGCTGCTGGAAGCGCTGGACCCCGAGCAGAACCACGCCTTCAGCGACCACTACCTGGAGGTGGCCTTCGACCTCAGCGAGGTTATGTTCATTGCCACGGGGAACATCCTGGAGACCATCCCGCCGGCGCTGCGCGACCGCATGGAGATCATCCGCTTCGCGGGGTACACGGAGGAGGAGAAGATCAAAATCGCCGAGCAGTTCCTCATCCCCAAGCAGCGCAAGGCCAACGGCCTGCAAGAGGAGCATGTGCAGTTCACCGAGGAGGGGCTACGCCGCATCGCCCGAGAGTATACGCGGGAGGCGGGCGTGCGCAACCTGGAGCGGGAGATCGGCACCATCTGCCGCAAGGTGGCTACCGATGTGGCCCGGGGTGCCGGGAAGCCCCTTAAGGTGACCACGGCCAACCTGCACCGGTTCCTGGGTCCGCCGCGCTTCCGCTTCGGCGTCGCGGAGAAGGAGGATGAGGTGGGGGCGGCCACGGCGCTCATCTACACCGAGATGGGCGGGGACATCCGCAGCGTGGAGGCGACGCTGATGCCCGGCGACGGGGAACTGATCCTCACCGGGCAGCTGGGCGACGTGATGAAGGAATCTGCGCAGGCCGCGCTCTCCTACGTCCGCTCGCGGGCCAGGCGGCTGGGCCTGCCTGAGGACTTCTACCAGAAGCTGGACGTGCACATTCACGTCCCCGCGGGGGCGGAACCCAAGGACGGCCCGTCCGCCGGCATCACCATGGCCACCGCCCTGGCTTCGGCGCTCACCGGCCGGCCGGTGCGGCGTGACGTGGCCATGACGGGAGAGATCACTCTCCGGGGGCGGGTCCTGCCCATCGGCGGGGTGAAGGAGAAGGTCCTGGCAGCGCATCGCGCAGGGATGCGCACGGTGATCCTGCCGCGGGACAACGAGAAAGACCTGCACGAAATCCCCGAAAACGTACGGCGGCGGTTGCGCTTCGTCCTGGTGGAGCACATGGACGAGGTGCTGGCAGAGGCCCTGGGCCCGGCGGTGGAGGCGGTGGCCCACCCCGCGCCGGCAGCCCCGGTGCCGCCGCCGGCCTACCTCCCGCCGCGGCCGCCGCAGCCCCTGCCCAAGCAGCCGGAGGCCCCGCCGGTCAGCTAGGATACCCTACGAACACAGGCAGCCGGGGGAGGGGGCACCTTGAGGTGCCCCCTCCCGGTTCTACCTGAGCTGTGACAGCTTCCGCCTACTTCGGCTGCAGTCCGAAGGCCTCGTATTGCATGGTCACATACTTCTTCCACTGGTCGGGGACGTCCGCCTCGGCAAAGATGGCCGTTACCGGGCAGACCGACTCGCAGGCTCCGCAGTCGATGCACTCCTCCGGGTGGATGAAGAGCTGGGCGGTCAGAGCCTCCTTGGGGAAGCTCTCCGGGGGAATGTGCACGGCCTCCCCCCGGGGAATGACCTTTTTGTCCGGGCCGGCCCCGGTGGAGGGATCAGGAACCACGTACCCTCCGATCTCCTCCACGTACTCGTAGATGCAGTCTACCGGGCAGACTTCAACGCAGGAGCGGTCCTTGGTCCCGATACAGGGCTCCGCAATGATGTAGGTCATCCCTCACCTCCAAGGCTTTCTCAGTTCAAGTTCCAGTAGGCACTTTATCATCCTGGAGATACCTTTATCAAGCTTTGAAGGGCATTAAACGCGCCTTTACGAAGAATTGTGTAGACGGTGTTGACTGAGTTCAGCATGCAGAGTATGGTATACTTTCGACACGCGGACCGCTCGAGGAGGGCTGGTCATGCACGCACAAGGCCCGGCAAACTGGGGACCTCCGCCGCGGCGGGAGCCGGTGGGTGCAGCCGCCTACCGCCTGATACGCGAGGCCATCCTCAAGGGCCAGCTCGCCCCGGGCGAGCGGCTCAACGAACTGGAGCTGGCCCGCGCCTGGCAGATCAGCCGAACCCCCATCCGCGACGCACTGCGCCGCCTGGAGGCGGAGGGTCTTGTCCGTGCTGTCCCCGGGAAGGGCGTGGTCGTCCCGCGCCTCGGCCGAGCCGATGTGGACGAGCTCTACGAGATGCTGGAAGGCCTGGAGGGGATGGCTGCGCGGCGCACTGCCGAGCGGGCCAGCGGAGCGTTCCTGGCGCACCTGAACAGCCTGATCAAGGAGTACGGGGTCGCGCTGCGGCAGAACAATGTCCCTCGCCTCAGCGAGATCGCCAGTGAGTTCCACGTCACCATTGCCCGCACGGCGCTGAACGGGCGACTGGAGCGGGCCATCGAGACGATCCGTGCCCAGCTGGCGTCGGTGGAGCGGCAGGCCTTGCGGCAGAAGGGAAGGGCCACCCGCTCATTCCGCGAGCTGGCCAAGCTCACCGCGGCAATCCGGACACGGGACGGGGGGCGGGCGGAGGCGGCGATGCGTGAGCACCTGGCCAGTCTGCGGCTGGATGCCACAGCGGCGCTGCCAGAGGGAGAGTCCGGGGAGCCGACCTGACGCGCCTTGACAGCGCATCGGGCGGCCCGGATAATGCGGGCGAGGCGAGGACGGGGAGGAGTAGGGCAAGGCCCGGCCGATCCCCGCGGCACTGAAGCGGAGGCGTGGCGTGCGGCGGGGGAGCGAGGGGGGCCGGAGAGGTGAAAGCTCCCCCGGCGGGCTGTCCGAACGTCGCCCCAGAGCCGCGGGCACATGCCGCACCAGGATGCGGCGCAGGCCCGCCGGGTTCGCCCGAGAACGCGAGGAGGAGTTGTCGGTCTACCGGACCGGCAACCAGGGTGGTACCGCGGAGCGCTGCTTCGCCCTTGGGTGAGGCAGCCTTCGTCTTTCCGAAGGGAGTGTAGAAGGCCGTGGCGGCAGACCCAGAGCGGATTCCAACGACCTATGACCCGCGCCGCGTGGAGCAGCACTGGTACCAGACGTGGCTGGCCCGGGGCTACTTCCACGCGCCCGTGGACCCACAGCGTCGGCCGTTCGTCATCATGATGCCCCTGCCCAACATTACTGGCGACCTGCACATCGGTCACGCCCTGAACAACACGCTGCAGGATGTGCTCATCCGCTGGCGGCGCATGCAGGGCTGGAACAGCATGTGGATGCCCGGCACCGATCACGCCAGTATCGGCACCCATGTGGTCATCGAGCGGGAACTGGCCCGGGAGGGGAAGACGCGTTTCGACCTGGGACGGGAGAAGTTTCTGGAGTTCACCTGGGCGTGGAAGGAGAAGTACGGGGGCATTATCTACAGCCAGTTGAAGCGCATGGGGTTCTCCTGCGACTGGGACCGCGTCACCTTTACCCTGGATCCGGGCTACGCCGACGCGGTGACCGAGGCTTTCCTCCGCCTCCACGCCCGGGGGTACGTGTACTACGGCCAGCGGATGATCAACTGGTGCCCCCACGACCTGACCAGCGTCTCCGACCTGGAGGTGGAGTACCAGGAGGTGGCCAGTACCCTCTACTACGTGCGCTATCCCGGCGCCGACGGTAGCGACGGCATCGTAATCGCCACGCAGCGGCCGGAGACGATTCTGGCGGACGTGGCGGTGGCCGTCCACCCGGAGGATGGCCGTTACCGCGACCTGGTGGGGCGGCAGGTGGTGGTGCCCATCGTGCAGCGGGTCGTCCCTGTTATCGCCGACCCGCGGGTGGATGCGCAGTTCGGCAGCGGCGCTGTCAAGATCACGCCCGGCCACGACCCCCTGGACAACGAGATCGGAGCCGCCCACGGTCTGCCCGCGCCGGTGGTGCTGGACGAGCACGGCCGGATGAACACGGAGGCGGGGAGGTTCGCCGGTCTGGACCGCTTCGCCGCCCGCCAGGCGGTAGCCGCAGAGCTGCGGGCCCGGGGGCTGGTGGTGCGGGAAGAGCCCTACACTACCGCGGTGGCCATCTGCGAGCGCTGCAAGACCGTGCTCGAGCCCTACATCACCGACCAGTGGTTTGTGCGTATGGCCGACCTGGCCGCACCAGCCGTCCGCGCGGTGCGCGAGGGGAAGGTGCGCTTCCACCCGGAGCGCTGGACGAAGGTCTACCTGGACTGGATGGAGGGTATCCGCGACTGGAACATCTCCCGGCGGCTGTGGTGGGGGCACCAGATCCCGGCCTGGCACTGCAGGGACTGCGGCGAGGTGGTGGTGGCGCGTCAGCGTCCCGACCGCTGCCCGCGTTGCGGCGGGGTCACGCTGATGCAGGAGGAGCAGATCCTGGACACCTGGTTCAGCTCCGCCCTCTGGCCCTTCGCCACCCTGGGCTGGCCGGCGGAGACCCCTGAGCTGCGCTATTTCTACCCGGGGAACGTGCTGGTGACGGACCGCAGCATCATCTTCCTCTGGGTGGCCCGTATGATCATGTTCGGCCTGGAGTTCCTGGGGGAGGTCCCCTTCACCGACGTCTACATCCACCCCACGGTGCTGACGCTGGAGGGGCGGCGGATGAGCAAGTCTATGGGCACGGGCATCGACCCCATGGAGATGATGGACCAGCGGGGATACGGGGCGGATGCCCTGCGCTTTGCCCTGGTGGTGCGCTGCTCGCAGCAGCAGGATCTGCGCTTCAGCGAGAAGATGCTGGAGGACGTGCGCAACTTCAACAACAAGATCTGGAACATCGCCCGCTTCGTCCGCCTGAACCTGGAGGGCTTCGTCCCGGCGGCACCGCCGCCACGGGAGGCCCTGGGGCTCATTGACCGGTGGATCCTCAGCCGCTTCGCCCGCACCGCCGGCGAGGTGACCGAGCACCTGGAGCGCTTTGAGTTCGACAAGGCGGCGAAGGCGATCTATGACTTCCTCTGGTCGACCTACGCCGACTGGTACGTGGAGCTGGCCAAGGTGGACCTTTCCCAGGCCGGCTCCGGGCGGCGGGAGCAGGTGCAGTGGACACTGTGGCGGGTCCTGGAGGGGGCACTGCGCCTGCTGCATCCCATCATGCCGCATATCACCGAGGAGATCTGGCAGCTGCTGCCTCACGAGGGGGAGAGCATCATGCTTGCTCCCTGGCCGCAGCCTCCGGCGCAGTGGCTGGATGCCTCGGCCGAACAGACTGTGGAGCGGCTGATCCAAGTCATCCGCGCCATCCGGTCGCTGCGCGCGGACATGGGGCTGCCACCCGGGGCCTCCGTGGCGCCGCTGCTGCGGGTGGCGGACGACGGCAGGCGTGCCGAGCTGGAGGCTTTCGCCCCCTATATCCGCACTCTGGCCCGGGCGGGCGGGCTGGCCTTCCCTCCTCCGGGAGCTTCTCCCCCGGCGCGGGCGGCCGCCGCAGCCGTGGACGGCGTCGAGGTCCTCCTCTCCGTGGGCCAGGCGGAGGCCGGACGCGTCCGGCACCGCCTGGCCCGAGAGCTGGAGCGAGTGCAGCAGGACCTGGGCAGGGTGGAGGCGCGCCTGCAGAGCGCCGGCTTCCTCCGCCGGGCGGCAGCGGAGGTGGTGGAGGGAGAGCGGCGGCGGCAGGAGGAGCTGCAGCGGCGACGGGAGACACTGGCGCGCTACCTGGCCAGCCTGGCCGAGGGCTGATCCGGCAGGAAAAAGGCGTCGCTCCCCGAAACTGCGCAGGCGGGGCGTTCTTCGTCGCGGAGGGATCCGGTGCGCGCCAGTCCACTCGTCGTCACCCTGGCCCTGATCGGTCTGTTCGTTGTCTCCCTGGTGCTGGGCTACGCTATCGGAGAGATCTTCCTGAAGCAACCCGGCATCGCCCAACAGCCTGCCGCGGCGCCCTCACCGGCGCCCCCTACACGGGCTGTGCTGCCGCCGTCCCCCGCGCCACCGCCACCGGCCGCATCCACCCCGCTGCTGCCCACGCCTGCCCCGCTGCCTACGCCAGCACCCACGCCCCTCCCCACGGTTGCCGCAACCACAACACCGGCACCCCGTCCGGCGGTGACGCCCGCCGCGCCCCTTCTCTTCCGCGTGCAGGCGGGCGCGTTCCTCAAGCGGGAAAACGCGCAGGAGCGGGTGAACCAGCTGCGGGCTGCCGGATTCGACGCCTACCTCCTGCCCAGCGGGGAGCTGTTCAAGGTCTTCGTCGGAGCCTTCGCCGAGCGGGAGAACGCCGAGCGCCTGGCGGAGCGGCTGCGCGCGGTCGGCTTCGAGACCATCATCGTCCGCCAGTAGGGCTGCGCTGCGGGCCTGCCGAAGGAGAGGGACGGCCGCGCCCCGTTGGGAGCGGCGCCGTTTTCCCGTCTGCCCGAAGACCGCGGCCACCGCGGCCGGCTCCGGTGTAGCCGCGGCGGATGCCTGGAGACGAAAGGAGGGCCTGATGACGCCGCAACACCTGCTGGTCACCCGCGAAGAGGCCGTCGCCGTGGTGCAGCTGAACCGCCCCGAGGTGCTGAACGCCCTCAACCGGGCGCTGATGGATGAGCTGGTCGCCGTGCTGGAGGACCTGGACCGGGACCCCGAGGTCCGCTGCCTGGTGCTCACCGGCAGCCCCCGGGCCTTTGCTGCGGGCGCGGACATTCGCGAATTCGCCGAGGCCTCGGTGGTAGATATGCTGCAGGCGTACCGCTTCCAGCAGTGGGAGCGCATCCGCAAGGTGGCCGCGCCGCTGGTGGCTGCGGTCACCGGGTTCGCCCTGGGCGGCGGCAACGAGCTGGCCATGCTCTGCGACATCATCATCGCCGGGGAATCAGCGCGCTTCGGCCAGCCGGAGATCAACCTGGGGCTGATCCCGGGGGCCGGAGGAACCCAGCGGTTGACCCGTACCGTGGGCAAGTACCGGGCGATGGAGCTGATCCTCACCGGGCGGCAGATGACGGCGCGGGAAGCGGAGGCCATGGGGCTGGTGACACGCGTGGTCCCCGATGAGTTGGTGCTGTCGGAGGCCCGGGCCCTGGCCCGGGAGATCGCCTCCCGTCCGCCGCTGGCCGTGCGGCTGGCTAAGCAGGCGGTGCTCAAGGCGTTCGACACCTCCCTGGAGGGAGGACTGGACTACGAGCGCAAGTGCTTCTACCTGCTCTTCGCTACGGAGGATAAGGAAGAGGGCGTGCGTGCCTTCCTGGCCCGACGCCCCGCCCAGTTCCGCGGGCGATAAACCCGCCCGGGCATGTCGCCGGGCAAGGTGAAAGGAGGCGGGAGGATGCCAGCCCCTGCGCTGAACACGGTGCTGCTGGCGGAGGAGGCAGGGGTGCTCACCCTGACCCTTAACCGACCGGAAGTCCTGAACGCGGTCAATGAGCAGCTGGCCCGCGAGCTGCAGGAGGGCCTGGACTACGCCGCCCGGGAGGCCGAGGTGCGCTGCATCGTCCTCACGGGGGCCGGGCGCGGGTTCTGCTCTGGACAGGACCTGAGGGAGCGCCCCCCGACGGCGGAGCCATCGTACCTGGAGTTGTTGCGGCGCCGCTACAACCCGGTGATCCTGCGGCTGGCCACGGTGGAGAAGCCGGTACTGGCCGCGGTCAACGGGGTGGCCGCAGGCGCCGGCTGCAGCCTGGCCCTGGCCTGCGACCTGCGGTTCGCCTCGGAGCAGGCCTCGTTCATCCAGATCTTCGCCCGGGTCGGGCTGGTTCCCGATTCCGGGAGCACCTACTTCCTGCCCCGCCTGGTGAGCCTGGGCAAGGCTTTCGAAATGGCCTACCTGGCAGATCCGGTGGACGCGCAGGAGGCGCTGCGCCTGGGCCTGGTCAACCGGGTAGTGCCGGCGGAGGAGCTGATGGCGACCACCCTGGAGGTGGCGCGGCGTCTGGCTGCCGGGCCCACCAGAGCCTATGGGTTGACCAAGCGGGCCCTGCGCCACGCCTTGCACGCCCCGCTGGAGGATGCGCTGGCCTATGAGGCCTACCTGCAGGAGGTGGCCGGGGCCACCGCCGACCACCGTGAGGGTGTGGCGGCCTTTGGGGAGAAGCGGCCGCCGCAGTTTACCGGAGCCTGAGATGCCGGAGCCGGTCATTGTGGATGCCGTCCGCACTCCCATCGGCCGGTACGGCGGGGTACTTCGGGACGTGCGCCCCGACGACCTGGCCGCAGTTGTCATCCAGGCGCTGGTGCGCCGCAACCGCCTGGATCCAGGGAAGATCGAGGACGTCATCTTCGGCTGCAGCAATCAGGCCGGCGAGGACAACCGCAACGTGGCCCGCATGGCTGTGCTCCTGGCAGGTCTGCCGGTGGACGTGGCCGGGCAGACGGTGAACCGGCTGTGCGGCTCGGGGCTGCAGGCGGTGGTCGCCGCTGCACACGCTATCCGGGCGGGGGAGGGAGAAGTCTTCATCGCCGGCGGTGTGGAGTCGATGACCCGCGCGCCCCTGGTCATGGCCAAGCCTGACCGGGCTTTTCCGCGGGGCCGGGTGGAGCTCCACGACAGCACCATCGGCTGGCGCTTCGTCAACCCGAAGCTGGCTCAGGCCTACCCGCCGCTGAGCATGGGGGAGACTGCCGAGGTGGTGGCTGAGCGGTATGGCATTACCCGGCAGGAGCAGGACGCCTTCGCCCTGGAGAGCCAGCGCCGGGCCGCGCGGGCCATCGCCGAGGGACGCTTCCGGGAGGAGATCGTCCCGGTGGTGGTCCCGGGGCCAGGGGGCGAGCCGCTCATCGTAGACACGGACGAGCCGCCGCGCCCGGATACCACCCTGGAGCGCCTGGCGGCGCTCCCTCCAGCATTCAAGCAGCACGGGACGGTCACCGCGGGGAACGCCTCGGGAATCAATGACGGGGCTGCAGGCATCCTGCTCATGTCGGCGGAGGCAGCGGCGGCCCGCGGGTCCAGACCCAGGGCGCGTGTGGTCGCTTCGGCTGTGGCGGGCGTGGACCCCTCCACCATGGGTCTGGGTCCGGTCCCCGCCACGCGCAAGGTCCTGGCACGGGCGGGCCTGTCCATTCAGGACCTGGACGTGATCGAGCTGAACGAGGCTTTTGCCGCGCAGGTGCTGGCCTGCATGCGAGAGCTCAACATCCCCCCGGAGCGGCTCAACCCCAATGGTGGGGCCATTGCGCTGGGGCATCCCCTGGGCTGCAGCGGGGCGCGAATCATGACCACCCTGCTGTATGAACTGGAGCGGCGGGGGGCACGGTTAGGGCTGGCCACCATGTGCATCGGGGTGGGGCAGGGCATCGCCGTGGTCATCGAGCGGGTTCCTCACTGAGCCCAGCGACTGATCCGGGTAGTACCGCCATGATGGTGTACGACCGGCACGGGCAGCCCCTGGCCCCGGGGCACCGCGTGCGGGTGCTGCGTGATCCGCCGCTGGAAGGCCAGGTACGGCGCGTGATCCCCCGCTACGACCTCCTCACCGTGGTCGTATGGGGGAGGGCGGGCGCTAGCGAGGTTATGGCGCGAGGAGAGGAGGTGGAGCTGCTGCCGTCCCCTTGAGCGGGGACCGGCGCGACTGCGACGGAAGGCGGCCTGCGAACTTCTACCAGCTCTTCGGTCCCCATGAGGTACCCTTCTCAGCCGGACGGGTCGGGGAAGTGGAGTTCCCGGTGGAGCACCTCCTGCAGCCGTTCCGGAGCCACGGAGGTGTAGATCCGGGTCGTCCGCGGGTCGGCGTGGCGCAGGAGGTCCTGGATGTACTCCAGCGGCACTCCCCGGTCGGCCAGGGCGACCCCCACCGTGTGCCGCAGGGCGTGGAACGACAGCGGCCGGGTGATGCCCGCCGCCCTCAGGTAGGCCCGCAGGATCCGCTCCGCGGACTCGTAGGTCAGGCCGCGGCTGCCGCGAGGGGGGAGGGAGATGAAGACGAACGACGACGCCCAGCGGGGGCGGACGGCCAGCCACCGCTCCAGGGCACGGACGGCCGTGGCCGTCACCGGCTGGAGGTACTGGCCGCCACCTTTGCCGGTGATCCGCACCTGCCCCCGGTCGAGGAAGAGGTCGTCCAGCTGCAGGCCCACCACTTCCGAGACGCGCAGCGAGGAGAGGCCCAGCTCAACCAGCGCCCGGTCCCGCCTCCCCCGGGGGGTATCGGGGATGACAGCGCGTAGCCGTCCCACCTCCGCCGGCCGGAGGAAGCCGGGCACGGTGGCCCGGCTGATCCTGGGGAGCTCCAGGTGCTCCAGGGGGCTTGCCCCAAGGCGGCCGGTTCTCACCAGGTAGGCGTAGAACTGGCGTAGGGCCACCAGGCGGCGAGCCCGGGTGCGGGGGCGGAGACCGGCCCGCTGCATGGCGTGGCTGAAGCGGCGCAGGTCCTGCGCACGGACCGCCTCCAGGGGACGATGACGGAGCCACTCGGCGAACTGAGCGAGGTCACTGAGGTACCCCTGGATGGTCCGCGGGCGCTGGTTGCGCGCGGCCAGGTCGTCGGCCCACTCCTGGAGGAGGGGAGGGAACTTGGCGGGGGCCCGGCGGGGCTCCATGCGTGCGGGGAGAATTCCCGCTCCAGGGCGCGGTTTCCTTCAAGTCGCATAATGGGCATTGTACGACATGATCTCGGTCCGGGCCGAGTTCATCGGTCCAAAGTGCGAACAGATGTTTGCCTTACCTCATTGCCCCGTGCTATAATCCGGTTCGCCTCCCGGTGGAGACCTCGTGTAAGGAGGAGCGCACATGGGCCGGGGACTGACGCGCCGACAGGCCGAGATCCTCACCTTCATCCAGCGCTTCGCGGAGACACACGGGTACCCTCCGTCGGTGCGCGAGATTGGCCGCGCGCTGGGGCTGACCAGCAGCTCCACCGTGCACAGCCACCTGGCCGCGCTGGAGAAGAAAGGCTACCTGCACCGCGATCCGAGCAAGCCCCGCGCGCTGGAGGTGCTGCGCGACGAGCGGGCGGCCCCGCCGAAGAAGGTCATCCCCCTGCCCGTGGTCGGCCGTGTGGCCGCCGGCAGCCCCCTGCTCGCCCAGGAGAACATCGAGGACTACTTCCCCCTGCCGGCGGAGTTCGTCCGCGGCGCCGAGACCTTTATCCTCCGCGTGCGCGGGGACAGCATGGTGGGCGCAGGCATCTACGACGGTGACTACGTCATCGTGCGTCGTCAGCCCACCGCCCACAACGGGGATATTGTCGTGGCACGCCTTGAAGACGAGGCGACGGTCAAGCGCTTCTTCCGGGAGGACGGCTACATCCGGCTGCAGCCGGAAAACCCTGCCCTGGAGCCAATCCTCACCCGAGACGTGATCATCGAGGGCAAGGTGGTCGGGCTGATCCGGCGGATGGCTTCGTAGCCGGCAGCTTCCGGCGAGACCGGACTGCCTGGCATCCTCAGCCGAAGGGGCCCAGGACCCCGGCAGGCAGACGGATCCCCAGCAACCGGGCCAGTATCTCCAGCCCCACCAGCACGCCCGCCGTGTACAGCACCGCCAGCGGCCAGGCCATGCGGCCAATTCGCCGCATGAACAGCAGGATCCACCCGGCCGTGGCCAGGCGGATCCCTACCACCCAGATCAGCGCGGTGTAGACTGCGATGCCTCCCAGATAAATGAGCGCACGGGAGGTCGCCGGACCGGAGAGGGCGACGTCGTCCTCCTCTTCGGCGGGCAGGCTGCGCCCGCGGACTTCCTGGATCACCTGGGCCAGGGCCAGCACCGTTCCCGCGCTGGCCACGCTTAGCGGCATCAGCGCCGCTCCGGGCAGGAACCCGCGGGAGGTCGTCCAGGCATAGGCGAATACGCCAAGGAGCCCCATGCTGACCACCGTCCCTACCCCCGGAGTCCAGCGGGCGACTGCCTGCTCCCGCCGCCGCGTCCGCTCGCGCAGCGCCCGCAGCCCGCTCCAGGCGAACGGTGAGATCACCAGCAACCCGATGACCACTACGGCCGGGCGGAGCAACCAGGCGCGCGGGTCGGGGAAGAGGTTCACCGTCAGCCAGAAGTACCGCTCCAGGGGTCCGGAGAGGACGAAGCCGATGAGCAGCGGCGCCCGCGGCCATCCCGCGGCTTTCATCCCGTACCCCAGGACCCCCAGCGCCAGCAGCGTCAGCAGGTCGCCGTAGTGCTGCGTCTCCTGGTAGGCGGCCAGGGCCATCATCAGGATGATGGCGGGGGCCACCCGCGTGAACGGGATGTAAGTCAGCCGGGCCAGCGCCGGGCTGGCCAGGAACATCAGGGCCGCCCCGATCACGTTGGCTGCGGCAAACGTCCAGACGATAACGTAGATGAGATCCAGATGATCGGTGACGATGCGTGGCCCGGGGACCACCCCGTAGGCCAGCAGCGACCCCATGATCATGGCCGCCGGCGCACTGCCCGGGACGCTGAAAAGCAAGGTGGGGACCAGGTCGCCGGCCTCCACCGCGTTGTTGGCCGCTTCGGGGGCGATGATGCCGCGGATGTCTCCCCGGCCGAAGCGATCCCGATCCCGGCTGGCCGCCACCACGTGCCCGTAGGCCATCCAGGTCCCCGCCGTGGCGCCGATGGCCGGCAGGACCCCGGCCCACATCCCGATGAGCGCCCCGCGCAGGACCAGCCAGCGGTGGCGCAGGACGTCGCGCGCCCCCTCCAGCCAGCCCCGCCCCAGGTCTACCCGTTCGGCGATAGCCCCGCCTCGGGCCAGCAGGGCGATGACCTCGGCGATGCCGAAGACGCCCAGGGCGACGATGGCCAGGTCCAAGCCGTCCATCAGGTAGACCTGGCCGAAGTCGAACCGCACCTGAGCCGCCGCCGGCGTGGGGCCCACCGTACCTAGCAGCAGCCCCAGCAGGCCGGCGATGATTCCCCGGCGCGGCTCTTTCCCCAGGAGGCTGCCGGCGAAGGAGATCCCCAGCACCGTGAGCATGAACAGCTCCGGGGAGCCAAAGGAGAGCACCAGGGGGCGGGCGATGGGGATGGAGAGCGTCAGGCCCAGGGCGCCGATAAGCCCGCCCGCCAGCGAGGAGAGGTAGGCGGCAGCCAGCGCCCGCGCGGCCTGCCCCTGTTTGGCCAGGGGATGCCCTTCGAGTACGCTGGGCACCGACGCCGCCGATCCCGGTGCTCCGATCAGCACCGAGGTGATGGTGTCCGAGGTGTGGACCACCGCCAGCGCGCCGGTGACCATGGCCAGCGCGGCCACCGCGTCCAGCTTGACCACGAAGGGCAGCAGCACGGCCACGGCCACAATGCCCCCCATGCCGGGCAGTATGCCCACGACCAGTCCGGCCAGGACGCCCAGGAGCATCATCCCCAGCCGCGTGGGGATCAGAAAGAGCTCCAGCCCGGCCTGCAAGGCCTGCCCCATCGGCGCCCGCCCCGTCGCTCAGCCGGCCGTCCGGCTGCTTCTCAGATGGCGACGTTGTACTTCGTCCGCAGCAGGTCCAGGATGAACTTCCGCACGTCCAGGGTCACGGTAAGGGACCGCAGCAGCGCCCCTTCCATCTTGTCGCCGCGGAACAGGGTGTAGCCCTCCAGGATGTTCTTGCTCTTCTCCCGGAACTCCGGATCCGCATTCATCTTGTCCACCGCCTCCCACAGCGCGTTCAGCGCTTCCGGCGGCGTGCCCTGAGGCACCCACAGGGTCTTCTGGAAGGAGAAAGCCGGCACCAGCAGCGCCTGTAGCGCCTTCCAGCGCAGCAGCCCGTCCGGCTTGCGCTTGTGCACTTGCTGGTAGAACTCGTAGATGGTCGGCAGGTCGGGGGCCGCGGGGTCGCGCACCAGTTGCCCCTTCTCGTTGGTGAAGCCAAAGGAGAACAACGGGCGGGCCTTGCCTTCCCGGATCAGAGGAACGACCTGGGAGAGGTAGGCCGGCGTGGTCTGGTAGTCGATATTGGTCTCACCGCGCTCGAAGGCCAGACGGGCAGGACCGCGGCCCTCGAAGCCCAGGACGCTGCGCACGTTGATCCCCAGCAGCTCGAAGGCCAGGAGCATGGACAGGTCCAGGCCGGTGGCGCTGATGCCGCCGTAGACCAGCGGTCGGGCCGGGTTCAGCACGTCCTCCGGTCGGCGGATGCCCGTGGCCGGTGAGACGTAGGCCACGCCTCCCACCCCGTTCACCTTCACCAGCCTCCACTTCCTGTAGTCGTACTGCACCTGCGGCACGCCCAGAAGGAACGGGATCACGGTGGACCCGCTGCTGGCGAAGATCTGGAACCCGTCGGGTTTGGCGTTGGCCGCGTAGAAGTTGGCCCCCAGGATACTCCCACCTCCGGGCCGGTTGGTCACCACGATCTTCGGGTTCCCGGCGATGTGCTTCTCGAAGAACGGCGCCAGGAACCTGGTCTCGATGTCCGTCCCGCCCCCGGCGCCGAACGGCACGATGATCTCGATGGTCTTGCCGGCGTAGTAGGGCACCTGCCCCTGTACCGGGGTTCCCCCGGCGACGAGCAGCAGGCCGACGACCACAGCCAGCGCGGCTCGCTGCACTTCCCTCACCCCCTCACGGCGGCCGCGGCGGCCGGAGCCGTCAGCGGCCACACCGATGCTGGCACCAGTGCCATTCCCTCCATCAGACGGCGGGCGGTGCGCCGCGTCAACACCTTCTCCACGTGCCACTCCCCGTCCCGCCGCACCACCTGTACCCCCACCTCGATGATTCCAGCAGGATGGCCAATGCGCAGCGTGCGCTCCCCCGAGGGGCCGGGGCGGGCCACGGCGTGCACCAGCGTACCCTCCACCTGCGCCGCTGCGGCGGTGCAGATGGCGCCGGTGAGGGCGTAGGAGCGGTGCAGGCGTCCCATGGACATAATCCGCCCCACCACGTCCACGGCCGCGCCGTCCACGGGGCTCCCCCGGGTCGAGGTGTAGGAGGCCGGCGGAGCGGTGAAGGCCAGCTTGGGCACCCCGGGACTGCGCGCGGTAGCCTCCGCGGGGGTGCGGGCCAGACCTATGCGCACCGCGGCGTGAGCGCGGATCGCCTCGATCTTGGCCAGGAGTGCGGGGTCTCCGTCCACCCGCTCCGGCATCTCCAGCCCCTCCAGGCCCAGGTCCCCGGGATGGACGAAGACCACCGGGTTGGCGGCGTCCACCAGGGAGACGGTGAGCCGGCCTATCCCCTCCACCTCCAGCACGTCGGTGGGATTGCCGGTGGGCAGGAGCCGCCCGGTCATGGATCCGCCGGGGTCGAGGAACTCCAGCAGGATCATTGCCCCTGTCCCTGGCACGCCATCGATGGCGTAGTCGCCTTCTACCTGCGGCAGACCACCCGAGGTGGGCACGCGGGCGATAATGCGTTTCCGCGTGTTCACCTGCCAGATGCGCACCGTGGTCACCGGGTCGGTGGCACGGACGAGTCCCTCCTCAATGGCGAAGGGGCCCACGGCTGAGGAGATGTTCCCGCAGTTGCCTCCATAGTCCACCAGTGGCGCAGTCACCGAGACCTGCCCGAAGGTGTAATCCACATCCGCGTCCGGTACGGACGGGGGGCTGATTATGGCGGCCTTGCTGGTGGTGGAGACCGCGCCGCCCAGCCCGTCGACCTGGCGGCCGTAGGGGTCCCCCCCGCCGAAGATGGCCAGGATGACTCTGTCGCGCAGCGCGGGGTCCTCGGGCAGGTGGTGCCGGTGGAAGAAGACCGCCCGACTCGTGCCCCCACGCATGACGACTGCAGGAATACGCCGCTGCATGCTTCCCTCCCCTTTCCTGCTGCGCTCCGCCAGCAGGCGCGGGCCTCAGGTGTGACGGCGTGAGACGGCCAGCCGCGCACTCTCCTCGCCGGCCATCCGGCCAAAGACCGCGCCGCGCATCAGGCCGGCGCCGGCCGGGTAGTTGAAGCAGAAGAAACCGCCCGTAATCTCCCCAGTGGCGTACAGCCCTAAAATGAGTTTATTCTCCGTATCCAGCACCCGCGCCTGCTCGTCCACGCGCAGGCCGCCATAGGTAAAAGTGATCCCGCAGGTGACGGGGTAGGCCACGAAAGGTGGAGACTCCAGCGGCAGGGCCCAGTTGGACTTGGGAGGCCGAAGACCCGTCGTGCTCCTGCCGTCCCGCGCGGTGGGGTCGAACCTTCCGGCTCGGGCTGCAGCGTTGAAAGTGGCCACTGTCTCCTCCAGGGCCGCCCGGGGCACCCCCATGGCCTCAGCCAGCTCCGCTAACGTCTCTGCCCGGACCGGGCGACCGGTGGCGTACCGCTCCTCCAGCAGGTCGACGGTCTGCTGGTCGAAGATCTGCCAGGCCCGGTTTTGGGGCTGGGCCAGGATGGCCCGCCCGATTCTGGCGTAGGTGTAGGGCGAGAAGTCCTCCCCTTCGTCCACGAAACGTCGTCCCTCAGTGTTCACCATGATCCCGTACGGGTAGGAGAGCCGGTTGGTCCTGTCGGTGAGCCGCAGGTCACCCACCCGCGGTGCGGCGGCATCCACTGGAGTGGCGTGGCAGCCGCTCCAGTGGCCGTGGGGCTGCCCCCCGATCCGCAGCACGGCATCCAGCATTTCCCCGGTGCTAGAGGCGGTGCCGCGGACGATGACGGTGTCCCATCCGGGGCCCAGGTAACGCGCGCGCATCTCCGGGTTGGCTTCGAAGCCGCCGCAGGCCAGGATCACGGCGGGAGCCTCCAGGTCGGCGGGTCCGGCGGGACCGCGCACGCTCACCCCCGCACGCCCCCGGACCCGTCCAGGCGCAAGCCCACCGCCCTGATGGCGTAGGCCACCTCCACCCCCAGGCGCTCGGCGATTCGAAACAGCGCAGCGGAGAGCCCCACCCCGGCGCCGCGCGTCTGGAGTACGACGCCCGGCGGAAAGCGCCACCGCCCCCCCGTGGCGGACACCGAAGACCTGGCTCGGCGGGACAGCAGGGGCAGGATATCTTCCAGGCCGGAGTAGGCAAAGCGGAAGACCCCTCCGCTGAAGCGGGTATTGCCGCCCCGCAGTTCCGGAGGGGCCTTCTCCAGGACCAGTACCGTCGCCCCCGCCTCCCGGGCGGCGATGGCGGCGGCCAGCGCGGCGTTGCCCGCACCGACGACGATGACATCAGGGTTGCGGCCGGAGTGCATCCCTGGCCCTCACGGTCAGATGGAATCCCGGCGACTGCTGTACCGCTCTTCCAGCGCCAGCCACTCCGCCAGGCGGACGACGGCATCGCGGTCCTGGAAGGACACCCGCAGCTCCCCGGGGGTGAGCCCCCCGCGGCGCAGACTGGCCAGGACCTGCTGCATGCCGCGGATGGCCCCCAGCTGGAGGTCGGCGGGGAAGATAACGATCTGGTAGCCCATTGCCCGCAGCTCCTCAGGCGAAAGCAGGGGGCTCTTCCCGCTGTAGGTCAGGTTGTACAGAAGGGGCACCTGCACCGCCTCTCTGATGGCTGCCACCTCCTCCCGCGTCCGCGGCGCTTCCACGAACAGCACGTCGGCGCCGGCCCCTGCGTAGAGCCGTGCCCGCCGCAGCGCCTCCTCCAGGCTCACCGCCAACCGAGCATCGGTGCGGGCGATGATCACCAGGCCGGGGTCGCGCCGCGCCTCCACCGCTGCGCGGATCTTCCCCACCATCTCCTCCGCCGGGATCACTTCCTGCCCCTGGTAGTGCCCGCAGCGCTTAGGCGTCACCTGGTCCTCCAGGTGCAGCGCGGCCACGCCAGCGTCCTCGTAGAGGCGGACGGTGCGGCGGACGTTGAGGGCGCTGCCGTAACCGGTGTTGGCGTCGGCGATGACCGGGACGGCCACGGCCTGCGTGATCTGCCGTACCCGCTCCACCATCTCGCTCAGGGTCAGCAGGCCCAGGTCGGGCAGCCCGGCGCTACGGGCGATGGCGCCACCGCTGGCGTAGACCGCCTCGAACCCGGCGTCCTCGGCCAGCCGCGCGGAGAGGCCGTCGTAGACACCCACGGCCACGAGGATCACCCCCGTGGTGAGGCGCTGGCGCAGCCGCACGCGTGCGGCGGATGCGTCGCTCACCACACCAGAGGGGTCACTGCGGCCCGCGAAGGCGCGCGGCCAGCGCCGGGGGAACTTCCGCTTCCACTTCGACCCCCTCCTCCGCGTACCGCTGCTGCAGGATGCGGCCCTGGGCGTAGATTTGCGCCAGGGTGCCAGCCTGCGCGTAGGGCACGGCCATCCGCAGGCGTACCAGGCGCTGCGGCAGCCGCTGGGCTATCCGCCGCAACAGGTTGAGCAGCCCAAGGCTATATTGGGCGGAGATCAGCACCGCGTCGGGATGCGCCCGGGCCAGGGCCCGGCGCGCCGCCGCGGGCAGGCGGTCGATCTTGTTGAAGGCCACGACCTGCGGCCGGTCCCCCGCTCCCAGGTCAGCCAGGATGCGGTTCACCACCGCCATCTGGTGGGGCCACTGCGGGTCGGCCACGTCCACCACGTGGACAAGCAGGTCGGCGTCGACGGCCTCCTCCAGTGTCGCCCGGAAGGCTGCCACCAGATGCGTCGGCAGTTTGTGGATGAAGCCGACGGTGTCCACCAGTAACACCGTCTGGCGGTTGGGCAAGGTGACCTTCCGCACGGTGGGATCCAAAGTGGCAAAGAGCCTGTCCTCCACCAGCACCCCGGCGTGGGTGAGGGCGTTGAGCAGGGTGGACTTGCCGGCGTTGGTGTAGCCGGTGATGGCGACCACGGGATAGCCGGTGCGTCGCCGCGAGTCCCGCTGCCGGGTGCGGTGCCGGGCTACCTCGTGCAGCTCCCGGCGCAGGTCGGTGATGCGCTGCCGGATGCGCCGCCGATCCACCTCCAGCTTGGTCTCTCCAGGGCCACGGGTACCAATACCCCCTCCCAGGCGGGAGAGCCAGACTCCGCGTCCGGTCAGCCGGGGCAGGAGGTAGGTGAGCTGTGCCAGCTCCACCTGCAGCCGCCCTTCCCGCGTCTGCGCCCTCCGGGCGAAGATGTCCAGCACCAGCGCGGTGCGGTCCACGACCTTGCGCCCCAGCTCTCGCTCCAGGTTGCGCTGCTGCGCGGGGGAGAGCTCCTCGTCGAAGATGACCAGGTCGGCGTCGTGTTCCTCGCACAGCCGCAGTAGCTCCCCCGCCTTTCCCCGCCCGATGAAGGTGGCCGCGTCCGGCCTGGATCGTGCCTGGACCAGGCTGGCGCAGACCTCGGCACCGGCTGTCTGCGCCAGCCTGGCGAGTTCCTCCAGCGAGGCGCTGGTGGGTGGGTGGGGCACCTGACCCGGAGGCGCTGCGTCGGACAGGGAAAGCCCGACCAGGATCGCCCGCTCCGGGCGCGTCACCGCCGTGGCCACAGTAGGGCTGCGCCGCAGGACGCCCTCCACCATCTTGATCCGCGGCGCCACCTCCAGGTGAACCAGAACCTCCGGCGCGTAGGGCCCCTCGACGGTCGTCTGCGGCTCAGCCCCGTCGGGGCCGGGGACCATCATGACCAGCCACCCTTCCCCGGGCCTGCCCTTGCGCGAGTCCACGACCGCCGCCAGGTCGAGGCGCGCCTCGACCACGTGTCGCCCGTCGCCCTCACCCGGAGCCCGCTCCGCCTCGGGGCGGGCGGCGATGTAGCGCAGTCCCACAAGGCGTGAGGAGGAGGCCCGGGCGGTCAGTGAGGGCAGCAGCTCCTGCCACCTGCGGCTGACCACCACCTCCCGCACTGTTCCGTGGCGGTCCACGTAGACCCCCACCTCGCTTTTCAGGGCGTGGGCCAGGTGGGCCAGAGTGTGCAGGAGGTCGGGGGCGGCGATGCGGTCCTGGGGGACGCGCCGACGCAGCAAGGCCTGCAGCATCTGCCGATGCGCAGGGTCGACGGCTCGAGGTAGCCCCCAGATCTGCGGGATCGGCTACCCACCTCCAAAGGCCGCACGCAGGCGGTCGAGTGCCTCCTCCAGGCGGGCGTCCGGCGTGGTCAGCGACAGCCGGACATACCGCTCGCCCTGCCGACCATACCCCACTCCAGGGGTGAGGACAACACCGGTGCGTTCGAGCACCTCCGCGGCGAAGGCCGTTCCACTCCGCCCGCCCGGGGCCTGAAACCAGAGGTAGAATGTTGCCCGCGGCCTAGGCGGGTTCCAGCCCAGGGCATCCAGCGCTTCCACCACCCGGTCGCGGCGGCGCCGGAAGACCTCCAGCCGCTCCTGCACGGGCTCCTGCGGACCCAGCAGCGCGGCGATCCCCGCCTCCTGCACCGCCCGGAAGACCCCCGAGTCGACGTTGGTCTTGATCCGGCTCAACGCGTCGATCAGCTCAGGATGTCCCACCGCGAACCCCAGGCGCCATCCGGTCATGCAGTAGGTCTTGGAGAGGGAGTGAAACTCTACCCCCACCTCCTTGGCGCCGTCCGCCTGGAGGAAGCTGGGCGGCCGGTACCCGTCGTAGGCGATCTCTGAGTAGGAGTTGTCGTGGGCGACGAATATGCCGCGGTCCCGGGCAAACCGCACCACCTCATCGAAGAAGCCAGGCGCTGCCGTGGCCGCCGTGGGGTTGTTGGGGTAGTTGAGGAACAGCAGGCGGGCCCGACGGGCGACCTGGTCCGGAACCGCGGCCAGGTCCGGCAGGTACCCCCGCTCCGGCTGGAGGGGAACGGCGACGGGCTCCCCTTCTGCCAGGATGGTCGCCGCCCTGTAGACCGGATACCCGGGGTCGGGGACGAGGGCCGCCTGCCCCGGATTCAGCACGGCCCAGGGCAGGTGGGCCAGCCCCTCTTTGGATCCGATGAGCGCCAGGACTTCCCGCTCCGGATCCAGGCGGACGCCGAAGCGCCGCCGGTACCACTCCGCCGCCGCTTCCCTGAAGTCGCGGATGCCCGGATACGGCGGATAGCGGTGCGACCGGGGATCCCGGGCCGCGCGGGCGAGGGCCTCCACGATGTGCTCTGGCGTGGGCAGATCGGGGTCGCCGATGCCCAGGTTGATCACGTCAACGCCCCGGGCCTGAAGCTCCTCTTGTTTGCGGTCCAGATCAGCGAAGAGGTAGGCGCCGATCCTGCTCAGTCGCTCCGCCTGCATCACTCCTCCGCTAGCATAGCACGGATAGTGGACGCCACTGTCTCAGGCGCGGCTTCTCCCGCGTCGATCCAGCGGATGCGGGGGTCACGGCGAAACCAGCTCTCCTGCCTCCGGGCAAACCGGCGGGTGTTGCGCTTCAGCGCCGCCACCGCCTCGGCCAGGGTGCTGCGGCCCTGCAGGTAGGGGATGATCTCCTTGTAGCCCAACCCCTGCATGGCCGGTGCCTGCGGGGGCACGCCGCGGGCCAGCAGCTCCTCCACCTCCCTCACCAGCCCCTGTGCCAGTTGCTCGTCCACACGGTGATCGATCCGCCGGTAAAGGAGCGGCCGCGGCACCCACAGGCCGGCGATGAGCACGCGCCACGGTCCCGGCTGCGCCTCCTGCTGCTCAGAGACGGGGCGGCCGGTTGCGGCGATGACCTCCAGTGCCCGGATGACGCGGCGCAGGTTGTGCGGGTGGATTCGCTGCGCGGCCAGCGGGTCGAGCCGCTGCAGGCGGGCGTAGAGGATCCCGGGTGCGGCCTGCTCCTGCGCCTCGGCCTGGCGGCGAAACGCCCAGTCCGGCGGCACACGCGGGATCTGCAGCCCGTCCACCACCGCACGGATGTACAGGCCGGTGCCGCCCACCAGGAGCGGCAGGCGACCCCGGCGGAGGATGTCGGTGATGGCGGACGTGGCCATCCGCTGGTACTGCGCTAGCGTGAAGACCTCGGTGGGCTCAGCGACATCCAGCAGGTGGTGCGGCACCGCGGCGCGGAGCCCGGGCGGCGGCTTGGCCGTGCCAATGTCCATGCCGCGGTAGACGGTTCGCGAGTCGGCCGCGACGATCTCGCCGCCAACCTCTGCCGCCAGGGCGGCGGCGACGGCGGTCTTTCCCGTCGCCGTCGCCCCACAGATAACCACAAGCAACGCTTCCCCTGTCCCCTCCACCGTTCTCCCTTACCGCCTCAGGAACCAGTGCTCCAGGGTCTGGCGGGAGACCCAGACCATGGTGGGGCGGCCGTGGAAGCAGGTGAAGGGGTCCTCGGTCGCGGCCAGATCTCGCAATAGCGCCTCCATCTCCTCCGGCGTCATCGGATCGCCGGCGCGCACCGCGGTATGGCAGGCGGTGGCGATGGCCAGGTGGCGGAGCACCTCGTCACCACGCCGCAGGTCGACCATCGCCCCCAGGGCCCGGCGCACCAGATCTTCTGGGGCACCCCGGGTGAGGGCGGCCGGAGTGCCGCGCACCAGGATGGTGGTCTCCCCGAAGGGCTCCAGGAGGAAGCCCAGGGCAGCCGCCGCCGGAAGGAATTCGTCCAGCACGGCCATCTCCGCGGCGGTCAGGTCGACCGGCACGGGGACGGCCAGGAGCTGGGCGGCGCTTCCAGCGCTGGCCTCGCGCAGCAGTCGTTCGTACAGCACGCGCTCGTGCGCGGCATGCTGATCGACAAGCACCAGGCCGTCTGAGGCCTCCGCCAGCAGGTACGTGGCCAGCATCTGACCCACAGGGCGCAGCGGAGGCAGGCGGCCGGCAGGTTGGGGGTAGAGCGGCTGCATCTCGGCCACAGCGCGTGTCCCTGCGCCAGGCGACACAGCCCGGGGGGGCGACCCGGGGCCCGCGTTGGACCACGCCTCCCCCACCACTGCCGGGGGGAGGCCGGACGGGGCTGCCCGTACCGCAGGGGTGGCCCGCAGGCCCTGAGGCTGGCGCAGCGCCTCCCGCACCGCGCGGACGACTGCGGCGAATATGCGGTGCTCGTCGTTGAAGCGGACCTCCAGCTTGCGCGGATGGACGTTCACGTCCACCAGGGATGGATCAAGCCACAAGAAGACGACGGCGGTGGGGAACCGTCCCGCGGGCATCAGCTCGGCGTACCCTTGCACGATCGCCCGGGAGAGCATGCGGCTGTGTACCGGCCGGCAGCCCACGTACAGGTAGTCAACCTGCCGCCCCGGGCGGGCGCGCTCGGGTCGGACCACCCAGCCCCCGACGGCCATCTCCCCTCCCCCACCCCGCAGCGGCAGCATGGCGGCGGCCAGGTCCCGTCCCAGGACCTGAGCCAGCCGCTCCTGCTGGGTGGCGGCGGGGTAGACCAGGATCTCTCGGCCGTCGTGCCGCAGCCGGAAGGTCACCGCGGGAGCGGCCAGAGCCAGGCGCTGCACCGCGTCGGCGATCAGGGCGAACTCTCGCCCTGGCGACTTGAGGAACTTGCGTCGCGCCGGGGTGTTGGCGAAGAGTTCTGTAACCGTGACCACGGTGCCGGGGGCAGTCCCCGCTGCGCTCACGACCGGAGGACGACCTCCGACGACCACCACCCGGGTCCCAAGGTCGGCGGTGGGCGGACGAGTCACCAGCTCCAGCCGGCTGACCGCGGCGATGCTCGGCAGCGCCTCTCCCCGAAAACCGTAGGTGGCCACCCGCTCCAGGTCTGCCACGTGGGCGATCTTGCTGGTGGCAAAGCGCTGCACCGCCAGCGGAGCGTCCTGGGGGTCCATGCCGCAGCCGTCGTCGCTCACGCGGATCAGGCGCAGACCGGCCCCTTCCACCTCCACGGTGACGACCCGCGCCCCGGCATCCAGGCTGTTCTCGACCAGCTCCTTCACCACCGCCGCTGGCCGCTCCACCACCTCCCCCGCGGCGATCCGTTCGGCGACGGCCCGGTCCAGCACACGGATCCGGCTCACTGCAGGCGCTTCTCCCGCAGCCTCTGGGGGCCTCCTCGCGCGGCGCGCACCCGCTCGCGCAGCTCGCTCAGCCGGTTGAGCGCTTCCAGAGGAGTGAGGGTCTCCACGGCCAGGGCCAGCAGCTCCTGCTCCACCGGCGAAGGGACCTCAAGCGGCAGCGGAATTTGCCGCGCGCCCCGCGCCCTCCCGGGCAGGGGCGCAGCCACGCCCTCCGCGCCGGGCCCCACCGCCGCCTCCAGGTGGGCCAGCACGCGCCGCGCCTGCTCGATCACCGGAGGGGGGATGCCGGCCAGGCGGGCCACGTGGATGCCGTAGGATCGGTCGGCCGCCCCCGCCACCACCCGGTGCAGGAAGACCACCTCCTCCCCTTCCTCCCGCACCAGGACGTTGACGTTGTGCACCCGCGGCAGCAGGGCGGCCAGCTCGGTCAGCTCGTGAAAGTGGGTGGCGAAGAGGGTACGGGCGCCGATCTGGTCGTGCAGGTACTGCACTACCGCCCAGGCGATGCTCATCCCATCGTAGGTGCTGGTGCCGCGCCCCACCTCGTCCAGGATGACCAGGCTCGCCCGAGTGGCGTTGTGCAGGATCTGCGCCGTCTCCTGCATCTCCACCAGGAAAGTGCTGCGGCCCAGCGCCGTGTCGTCGGTGGCGCCCACGCGGGTGAAGATGCGGTCGGTGATCCCCACCACCGCCTCCTCCGCGGGGACGAAGGACCCGATCTGCGCCATGATGGTGAGCAGCGCCGCCTGCCGGCAGTAGACACTCTTGCCGGCCATGTTGGGGCCAGTGACGATGAGGATGGCCCGCTGGTCGACGTCCATTTCCAGGTCGTTGGGCACAAACGCTCCGGCCGGCAGTGCCGCCTCCACCACGGGATGACGCCCGGCGCGGACCCGCAGCACCGGGGCGGTGGTCAACACCGGCCGCGTGTAGCCCCGCACCGCCGCCACCTCCGCCAGGGCGGCCAGGACGTCCCACTCCGCCAGCGCGGCAGCGGTGCGCTGAATGGCCGGGGCGTGGGCGGCAACCTCCTGGCGCACCTCCGCCACCAGGCGGGCCTCCACCTCGGCCATGCGCCCCTCCGCCCCCAGGATCTGGGCCTCCCGCTCTTTCATCTCCGCGGTGATGAACCGCTCGGCGGCGGTCAGAGTCTGCTTGCGGACGTAGTCGGGTGGCACCAGGCGCAGGTTGGGCTTGCTCACCTCGATGTAGTAGCCGAAGACCTTGTTGTAGCCAACCCGCAAGGACTTGATCCCCGTGCGCGCCCGCTCCACCGCCTCCAGGTCGGCGATCCAGCGCTTCCCCTCCCGCGCCGCGCGGCGCAGGCTGTCCAGGTCGGCGTCGTACCCGTCACGGATGACGCCGCCCTGGCGGGACGCCGGGGGGTCATCAACAATGGCCCGGGCGACTAGAGCGGCCGCGGCGGCGTGATCCTCCACCTCTCCGGCCAGATGGCGGAGCCGCGGCGCGGTCGCCTCAGCCAGCGTGGCCCGCAGCGCAGGGAGGCGCTCCAGGGAGAGCCGCAGGGTAACTAGGTCCCGCGGACCGGCAGAGCCGTGGCCGATCCGTCCCACCAGACGCGGCAGGTCAGCGATGGCCTTCAGCGCGTCGCGCACGGCGGACCGCAGCGCTGGCTGCTGCAGCAGCTCCTGGACCGCGTCCAGCCGCGCACCGATGGCGGCCTCCTCCCGCAGTGGCTGTGTCAGCCAGCTCCGCAGCAGCCGCCCGCCCATGGTGGTGACCGTGCGGTCCAGCACCTCCAGCAGGGTGTGGCGCACTCCACCGTCGCGCTGGTTGCGCAGGATCTCCAGGTGCCGCCGGGTCCCCTCGTCCAGCACCAGGTAGTCGTCGAGCGTGTAGGTGCGCAGGCCGCGCAGGTGCTCCAGGGGACTGAGCTGCGTCTGCTGCAGGTAGTGCAGCAGGACGCCGGCAGCGGTGGTGGCCGCCGGGAGGGTGGCGCAGCCGAACCCCTCCAGGCTGTGCACGCGGAAGTGCTCCTGCAGGATGCGGCCTGCGGTGGCCGGATCCCAGCGCCACTCCTCCAGCGGGGTGAGGTGCGCTGGGGCCAGGGTGGTACGCAGCGCCTCGGCTGCCCCGGCGGAGACCAGGATCTCCCGTGGCTCCAGCCGCGCGATCTCCTCGCGCAGGCGAGGCCACTGCGCGGAAGGGACCTCGGTCACCAGGAATTCGCCGGTGGAGAGGTCGGCCGCAGCCAGACCCCAGCGCTCGCCGTGGCCAGCGAGCGCGGCCAGGTAGATGCTGGCCCGGGGCGGGAGGAGGCTCTCGTCCATCACCGTGCCCGGAGTGATGATCCGGGTCACCTCGCGGCGGACCAGTCCCTTCGCCCGCCGGGGGTCTTCCACCTGGTCGCACAGGGCCACCCGGTAGCCTCGCTCCACCAGACGGGCCACGTAGCCCATGGCTGCATGGTAGGGAACGCCGCACATGGGGATGCGCCTCCCCTTCCCCACCTCCCGCGAGGTGAGGACGATCTCCAGCTCTCGCGCCGCGGTCTTGGCGTCGTCGTAGAAGAGCTCGTAGAAGTCGCCCAGGCGGAACAGCAGCAGCGTCCCCGGCAGGCGAGCCTTCAACTGGTGGTACTGGCGCATCATGGGGGTGAGATCGTGCAGGCTCATTGCCACATATCAAACCTCGCCGGCTGCCCGGTCTCTTCGTATCACCGCAGGGGGAATCCTGCCCGGAATTGGGCATATAGCCCACGGAGCGCCCCCGGACGCTCCACAGATCCTGCCTCGAGGTGTCACCATGCGCATGACGCTTGCCCTCCTCCTGCTTGCCCTCTCGCTTCCCGTCTCCGCAGCTCCCTCCTCCGCTCCTGATCCCACCCTGGCCGCACTGGCCGCTCTGAGCGGCCCGGCGTTCGACCTCGCCTACATGCGGGCCCTCATCCCCGTGCACGAGGAGGCGGTGGAGATGGCGCTGGCGGCCACCCTGAACGCCGACCACGCCGAGCTCCTCAAGTGGAACCAGCGCGTGGTCGAGCGAAAGAACACCCAGGTACGGCAGATGCTGGTATGGCTGCGCGAGGCCGGCGCCTCGCCGGGACAGCGCTATGCCGGGGTGGCTACCTCTGCAGTGAAGAAGCTGCGCGGCCTCAAGGGTGCGGCCCTGGAGCGGTCGTACATCCCCATGATGGCCGGGCAGCTGGAACGCAGCGTCGCCCTCTCCCGCCTGGCCGCGGCGAAGGGGCACCGCCCGGAGCTCCGGGCCATGGCCGGAGAGATCGCCCGCGTGGAAGCCCAGGAGGTGACCATGCTGCGCGGCTGGCTGCGGAAGTGGTACCCGGGCTAGGGCACCCCGAGAACGCATAGGCCGGGACCACCCGGCAGGGAAAGCCGGCCCCTTCCCTGGAACCTCCAGAGGGAGCCTCCTTGCGCCGTGGCCGGGTCTGTACGGCCTACGCGCCGGGCGGAACCCCGGACCGGCGGTCTGCGTACTTTATAGCGGCTGGACTGCTCGCGTGCGACGGACCGACAAAGGAGGGATGCTCGTGCCCCGCACCAAGCTTGTCGCCCTGCTGGCGGCCGCGCTGCTGCTGGGCGGCGCTGCCGGCGCCTACGCCCAGGACATCACTGGCATCATCAAGACGGTGGGCATCGGCGCGGCCGTCAGGATGTTCGCCCCGCAGATCAACGACTTCATCAACCGCCTGCTGCTCTCGAAGGATGCTGAGACGAAGGCCACCACCAAGGTGGTGCCCATCCTCAGCATATCCATCGGGGTGGGCGCCCCCGGCCGGGCGACCATCGGCGCCGCGCAGGTGGCGGGCCCGAAGAACGCGGTGAACAGGGTTCAGGCCGTTGCCGCTCTGGATGCTAACTTCGCCGGGGTCTGGCAGATCAGGGCTCTGATTCCGGTGGACGGCCTGGAGCCCTGGAAGAGCCTGCGCCGCGTGGTGGGGGTGGGGGTCTCCGCCATTATTGACCTGCGCATCTGAGTCCGCCAGGCCTGCGCGCAACCAGGAATTCCTGCGAACCTTCGGAGGTCATGCAGGAATGCTTTGTTACCCATCGTGATGCCTGATCAGTTTACGGTGAGAGTCGGACCGGAGTAGCGCTGGACGGTGACGGAGACTCCCGACGTCGTTGCCCCGGGACTGATGACGACACCCGGGGTCTGGCCGAAGAAGTCGTCGGCGTCCACGGTCCCGTCGGCGTTGAAGTCCTGCCAGACGAAGACCGTCTTGGTCCCCGCCTGCGCACTAGTGATCAGGAACGCGCCGCTGCCCGCCACCTCCACGCCGTCGCTCTGCCGCCTGATTGTCGTTCCGTCGATGACCCCCGAGAATGCCCGCATCCGTGTGGACGCTGCGGCGCCCCCGATCGCTGCAGACGCGTCCACCAGCCCGGAACCGAACTCCGCGTCCTTCCCCGAAGCCCCCAGGTCGGTGGCTGTGCCCTCCAGCCTGGCCTGAATGGCGGCGGGGCCGACCCACCCCCGTGAGATCATGAGGGCGATGACCCCGGCGACGTGCGGGGTAGCCATGGAGGTACCCTGGAAGCCCACGTACGCGTTGGCGAAGCCATCGTACGGCCGCCAGCTCGTGCTGAGGACGAACCAGCCGCCGTCTCCACCCGGAGCGGCGATGTCCAGCTCCGGGCCGCAGTTCGAGTAGGAGGCACGAGCGGGCGGGCTTCCATTTCCTGTGGCCGCTACGGCGATGACCTGAGCGTTGCGCGCGGGATAGCTCACCGGTCCGCAGGAACCGTTCCCAGCCGCCGCCACCAGAGTGACGCCGCGGGCACGCGCGTAGGAGATGGCATTGTCCACGGTGGTGCTGTCCACCGCGCCGGCCAGGCTCATGCTGATCACTTTGGCCCCGTGATCTGCGGCGTACGTGATTGCTGCGGCCAGGTCGGCGTAGGAGCCCACGCCACAGGCGGAGAGGCTTGGGTCCTCGCCCAGAATGCGGATGGGCATGACCATCGTGGCGGCCGCCCCGCCCCAGGTCACCCCGGCCACGCCGACCGCGTTGTTCGTCAGCGCACCAATGGTGCCGGAGACGTGGGTCCCGTGACTGAAGTCCGTGGGGTCGACCGTGGGACACCCCGGGTCCGTGGGATCGGCGTCGTCTGGATCCGCGAAGAAGTCGAAGCCAGGCACGGTGACCCCTGCCAGATCGGGGTGGTCAAACCTGATCCCTGTATCCAGCACCGCCACGATGGTCACTCCGCCCGTCGTCGTCTCCCACGCCAGCGGCAGGTTGATCAGGGGAAAGTGCCATTGCGCCGTGTACATCGGGTCGTTAGGAGTCGCTGCAGCGTACACATACGCATCCTGCTCCACGTACTCCACCAGGCCTGATGCCCGGTAGGCGGCCATGGCCTCGGCCGCGGAAGCGCCGGGCCCCAGGCGGACGACCTGCACGTCCAGCCGGTCGATCGTGCCCACCACGACCGCCTTCGCCTGCGCGTGCACCCTGGCTGAGGCGGAGGCGCCGATCCCCGGACGGAACTTCACCATCAACCGGTCTGGGACGTGCACGGGCCGCGCTCCGCGCGGACGTAGAGGGAGCAGCAAGGTGCCCGGCAAGGCGGTGGTCGAGGCGGTGCGCGAGGCTGACACCGTGACTGTGCCCGACACCGCGCCTGTCAATCCACCGGGCGCCGGCCCTACGCCGCTGCTCCCGCAGGCGGAGACCGTGAGGGCCAGGGTAACCAACAGGGTAGCACAACGCGGCGGGGGGCCCCCGCACCTCTGCGGTGTCGCGATTAGGGGATACTGGCAGGCTGACATGGTTCTCAAGGGATCGTCTCCTTCAGCTCCTCCGCCCCGGCGAGAAGGTAGTTCCCCGGAAACGAGTCCGCGGCCGTGCTTAAGCACCGCCAGAGATGAGCCTGTATTCAGCCTGGCTGAGGGGAAATCCTCTCAATCCGGAACAGAGCCTGCTAGCTAGACTCCCAGTACCCGCGGTAGGGCAGCGTCGAGTTCGGCGGGCGGGAATTTCCTTGAGCCCACGAAGCAGGAATTTCCTTGGGCGCCACGAACTGGCGGCGTATGTTGTGCGAAGATCCTCTCCGGGAGGTGAGAGAAGTGCGCGTCAGACCCGTGGTACTCATTCTCGCTGCCGTGCTTGTGGTTACTGCGTGCGGTGCGGCAGGTGTGGCGCAACTGGCCACGATTGTCAGCAGATTTGCCGATCCCGCTGGTGATACGGCAGCAGGGGCACCGCCCACTGTATATGACGCCCTCACCATGGTCACCAGGCGCATAGACAATTCCCCCTTCGGTTCCTACGATACCCTCCAGGTGGAAGTCACGTTTGCCCAGCCTGTCGTACTTCCTCCTCCGGGAGGTACCGGTGATGCAGCGGGTACCCAGATGGTCCCCGAACTCGCCATTGACACGGACGAGAACCCTGCGACCGGGCTGTCTTACGGATGTGGGGCATTGGGCTTTTCCATGCCCGGTGGCGATTTCTTCCTGGTCTCCTGGGAGGGACCTGGCCGCCTCGCCAACGGAAACTACACTATCGTGGACACCACGCTTAGCCCCGTGGGGGAAGCCAGTGTAGCTGTCTCCGGAAACACCCTGACGTTCAACATCCCTCTTTCCGCGCTAGGCGGTGACGACGGGGCCACACGTACGGGGATCTTCGCGGGGAACATGAACGGCGGCTCGATTAAGGTGACCGATTGCGCTCCCAACGGAGGCGGCATGGTTATCACAAAGCAAGGCGGTCCCGGTCTTGGAGTCCGTCGCTGACTCACCTCTCAAGTTGGAAAGACCCTCGGGCAGCCAGTCGCTGTCGGCTGGCTCCCGCTCCATATCCGGCATGCCGAATTGAGCAAACGCGGACTCAGAGCGGGGATGGCAGGCTGTTCGAAGCCCGGAGCGGATGTGGTCCTGCAGCACAGGCTGGAGGAGTTGGAGGCCCCTGTTCAGAACATAGCCAGCGCCAAGACGTGCCATCCGCCATGGGATATCGCTTGCTCTTTCCGCTCCTGCTGGTCCTGACGCTGCCGGCCTGCGGCACCCTGACCGGTCTTCCCCCTCTTGCCCCCGGCGCCGACACCACCGCGCCCACCGTCACCGCCACCGTGCCCGAGCGCGACGCCACCGTTCCTGCGGACGCCCAGATCTCCGTCACCTTCAGCAAGACCATGAACCCGCGCACGGTCACCCTGACCTCCGACCCGGCAGTCACCTTCACCCCCGCCCAGTGGTCGGCCGACGGGCGCACGGTCAGCGTCCGCCCGCAAGACCCCTTCAATCCGGGCACCAAGTACACCATCACCGTCACCGGGCGTGACCAGGCGGGGAACGCGCTGGCCACGTTCACCTGGTCGTTCACCGCCGGTCCCCCCGCGGCCCGTGCCGGCACCGGGCAGGCGCGGCTGCGGGACCGCGTGGAGGTGCGCAGCGACGAGCGCCTCTTCACCCTCTTCGCCGCACTGAACGCCGCGGGGTACGACGAAGGGCTCAAGGAGTCGGGTGCGGCGCGTCAGGCCGTGCGGGAGAAGCTGGGGGAGCTGGCCCTTAAGGTGGTGGAACCGGTGCGCCGCTACCGGGATGAGCACCAGCAGCCCCTGGAGGCGTACGTGCGCTACGTCCTGACCCTCGGTCCGCCGCCTGGCTTCGCCGAGCAGCGCGCCCCCGAGGGCCTTGATGGCTTCGGCCGGGTGCTTGCCGACTTCTACCGGGCCGCGGGCGTGGCCGACCTCTGGAAAGCCCAGGCGGAAGCCCACACCCAGGCCGCATCCGCCCTGGCCGCCGAGGGGCTGACGTTGATGGGGCGTACGCTGGACTACCTGCGAGCAGGTGACGTCCCGCGCGAACGCATCCTCCTCGTGCCCAACCTACTTGATGTGCCCGGCCGCGAATACCTGGTGCGTCTGGACGGGACGGCCGTCTTCGTCCTAGGCGCCCCCGGGAAGGTCGACCCCCTCCCCCTGGCGGCGCTCACCGTGCGGCTGGTCCTCGGCCAGCCCCGGCCCGAGGCCGAACTGGAGGTGCAGCGGACCGGTGTCCTCTACGACCTGGTGCGGGAGACTGCCCAGCGTCACGGCTATCGGGATTGGCCCACGGTCATCCGGGAGAGCCTCGTCGCCGCGGTCACCGCCCGCCTGGGGGTTCCCGCCGACCAGCGCTCCGCCTTCCTCCGTCGCCACTATGACCGAGGTCTCATCCTGGTGGATCACTTCGCCGAGGAGCTCGCCCGCTACGAGCGTGACTCGCTCCCCCTGGCAGACTTCCTCCCCCAGATGTTGCGCACGGTGAACCTGGACGACCAGCGCCGCCTGTTCGCGGAGCGCCGGCGCTAACCACCCAGAAATTCGCCTCCCCAATTTGCGGGGGCCCCGGCCCGTACCAGGCCACATTTCCCGGACGTGCTCCAGCCCTGGATGCTGCAGTCGGGTCTTGGCCCGAGGGATCGGGGGCTCAGGGGACGGCCAGCCGGATGTCGCCGGAGACGATGTCGAACGACGGCAAAGGGGCGTCGCCGACCGGGTCGGTGAACGTCACAAAGGTGTCCCGTGGCACCTCCAGCGTGACGAACCCGAAGATATCCCGGGCGCCAGGCCCCAGGGCATCCAGAGGATGCTGGTTGTCGTCCACGGTGACCACGTTCACCTTCACCCGGCTCGGCGGCACCGTATCTGTCTGCAGGCTGCCCAGGGGCACCCGCGCCCGGATGGTCCGCCCGTCGGGGAGGAGCTCCCCGAAGAAGAACGGTTCTGGCGGGCGAATCGCCTCGAAGCCGAACGGGCGGTAGGGGACGGAGGGAACGCGTCCGAAGAAGAAGCGCCCCCCACGCAGCAGGACGTAGTGTGTCCAGTTGGTGCTGTCGGGCTGCGGGCCGCGCAGGATGCTCTCGTCGACGGTGAAGGGGATATAGTAGGAGCCCCCCGAGGGGCGAATAGGCCCGGCAAAGACCACCGTGATGACAACCTGCGGCCCTGCCTGTGCGTCTCCCGGCACGGGGGAGACCAGCAGGGCCAGGAGAACGACGCTAATGGTGACCCCGACGGATGGTGCTACCCGGCCCATCATGGCTACCTCCCCCTTTCCGACCTCCCTGGCCGGTTCCTCCCCGGGCGCCTTCTACCCCCTTTACCGCGCCCGGAGGCCACAGGCCTGCTCCTACGGCGCCCCGGTGAAGGGGAACGACTGGTCGAAGAGGAGGCCGGTCTGTCCAAGGCCGATCCTTCCCCGCCCCCAGGGGATGGCGGTGAGCCAGGCTTCCAGCCAGAGCTCCTGGCGCGCGCCCAAATAGGTCAGCCCCACGGCCAGACAGTCGCAGAAGATGCGGGTGACCGAGAGCCGGTCGTGCACGACCTGATTGGTGGACGCGTTGTAGAACCCCAGGTAGCGGAGGTGCCACTCGGGGCTGAGGCGCAGGTCGAGGTTGGCCTCAACCCGCTCCAGCCGTCCGGCGGTTGGGCTGTAGCTCGCTGCCAGCGCCACGGTCCAGCCCGGCCTGGGGATGGCCACCGCCTGCGCCACCAGGTTGCCGAGCCGCTGCGCCAGGGCATCATAGGTCAGGGACGCCCGGGCGAACAGGCCCGGCGTCCGGTAGGTCAGGCTGGCTTCGGCGAAGCTGAACACGCCAGCGATCTGATCGAAGAGGAAGGGGCTGCTCCCGGTCACGGCCTGAGTGGTGTAGGCGGTCCGGAACTCCAGTAGCGGGGTGAGCGGGCGCACGTAGTCAACCCGACTGCCTGTAAAGAAGCGGCCTTCCCCACTGGTATACCAGCTCCCCCGGCCGAAGGCGTGGAGCTGCAGCGTGCCCCCTGCAATCGTCACCGGCCCGCTTAAGGTAAGCAGGGCGTCGGCCCGACTGGCGTCGGTGACAGCGGGCGGGGCGACAGTGTGCTCCCGGAAGCGCCCCACCCCCCCTTCGACCTGCAGGACGAAAGGCGATCGCCCCAGGCGGAAGGGAGAGAGAGCGAACGTCAGCTCAGGCAGGCGCTCCAGGATGTAGCGCTGGTCCCCGGGGAAGGCATCGCCGTCCAGGTCCCAGCTCGTTTCCGCCACCAGAGTGGCAGAGAATCCGGGCCTGAAGTGTCGCAGGACGAGTCTGGGCACCAGCTCATCATCGATCCCGGAGGGCCCTGCGGTCCGCGAGAACCTCACGATGGCATCCCCGCTCAGGCCGGGAGAGAGCGTCTGGCTGTGCACCAGGTGGCTGGTGAAGCTATACACCGGGCCGAATGAACTGCTGGAGAGGGTAGAAAAGAGAAAGGTGCTCGCACGCGCCGTGCGGTAGCTGAGGTCGGTGGCGGCGTAGAGGTCGCTGGCGGCGGGGGCGGCCGTCGGCGCCCGGAGGCTGTAGTCGGCAAAGAGGCCCAGGTGGAGCGCAGGCGACAGCTCCTGCCGGTGAGTGAGGATGGCGCGCCAGTCTACCTCCTCGAGCTGCCGGTTGGCCAGGCGGTAGAGAAGCGCATTCCCCTGCCCCCGCTCGCCGGCAAGGCGGTAGAAGTGGTCGACGCCCAGGCCGGCGCCCAGCCGCTCCATGTAGTCGGCCAGGAGGAACCCCCAGTGCTGGTCGTTGAGGAAGTAGCTGTAGCGGGTCTTGACGAACCAGCCCTCGGCCGGGCTGTAGCCGACAACAGGAAAGAGGCGGCTCTCCTGGCGCTCCCGCAGGAAGATGATGAAGGAGGGCAGGGTGAGAATGCGGCGTCCGGCCACCCACAGGGACACGCGGCGCCCGACCACCTTGTCGTTGAGGAAGACGGCGATCTCCTCCGCGGTCAGGTGAACCAACGGATCGTCCGGATCGCAGGTGGTGACGAAGCCTTGGCGGATCGACACCGTGCGGTCCAGCACCCCCTCCAGCCGCTGCGCCCGTAGGTAGACTCGTCCCAGCACCAGGGGGCTAGTCACCTCCGTCCGCGCCTGGTGCAAAACGCCAAGGCGGGTGCGCAGGTTGTAGGTCAGGAGGTCCGCGCTGGCCTCCTGGGAGCCCGCGCGCAGCCGGACGCGGCCCTCCGCCGTCACCTCACCGGTCTCCAGGTTGGCCACCAGCGCATCGGCGTGGATGGTCACCCCCTCGAAGGCGAGGATGACGTTTCCCGTGGCAACCAGGACGCGGGTGCGCCGGTCGTAGCGGAAGGTCTCGGCGCGGATCCGTACCGGAACCTCGTCCCCCGGAGTCACCGGGGCCTCCTGAGCGCCGCCGGAGGCGCCGGTTGCGGGCGAGGGGATGGTGACGGCCAGGAGGACCGCGACGGCAGCGGCGAATGCGCGGCGGGGACGCAAGGGAGGACGCAGAGGACGGCGAGTCGTGAGTTGGGAATTTCGCCTGACCCTTTCCCTCTCCTGCCGCCCCTCGTTGATCCCGCCGGCCTCCAGACCGAAGCAGAGCGTTCAGGGCTGGGGATGCTTTGGAGGAGGCGGCCCCACCGGTTTCCTGGCCTGGACCACTACCACATCGGGGGCCACGCAGAGCACCAGGTGGGACTGCCGCAGGCTCCTCAGGACCTTCGCCTCCTCCACGCCCTGGGGAATGCGAATGACGTAGACGCGCCCCGCCTCATCCGCCCGCACAATGTGCAGGCCGAGCCCGAGCAGCACCGCAGCCGCAGCGGAGGGTGAGGCGGTGGGGACGAACCAGACACGGTACTGGCGGGGAATGACCACCACCCGCTGGGGACCCGCAGGTCCGGTCGCACCGCTCCCCCACACCACCGACTCTGAACAGGCCACCGTCAGAGCCAGAAGTGCCGCTCCTGCCACCCGGATGGCCAACCGCCTGCCCGGGGAACATGGTTCAACAGGAGACGATGTCCCCAAGAATCGCATGCAATGCTTGGGGTGCCTCTGGGCTGGCACCATCGGCGCCTCCCTCTATCCCTAGAAACGCCGGTGGACAGCGGCAGGTTCGGCGGGCCGGGCGGAGCAGGGTTGCACTCCCTCCCGGCCCGCGACCCGCCTCTACGGACTGGCCGCAGCGTTGACCGCAGCACCGGCGTCGAGCAGCCCCCAGCCGTAGGAGCCGGCACCCGGCGCGTAGACCGTGGGTGAGGCGCACCGGCTCCCGCTGTAGTCCGGCCGGGCATACCCGGAGCAGGGCGCCTTAGCCGTGTTCTGGAGGATGGTCCTGACCTGCTGAGGGGTAAGGCCGGGATTGCGTTCCAGCATGAGGGCCACCGCCCCGGTGACATGCGGCGCGGCCATGGAGGTGCCCCTGATGAACCCGTTGCTCCCCTGGGCAGCGGGAAACAGGGAGTAGATGGGCTCGCCCGGGGCGGCGATGGTCACGTAGGGGCCGGCGGAGGAGAAGGTGGAGACCCGGTTGGTCGGTGTGGAGGAGGCGACTGCGATCATTCCGGGGATCGTCGTGGCAAACGCCGCCGGGTAGGCGGGGGCATTCGTCGGAGAGAAGCTATTGCCGGCGGCGAAGACGGGCACGCAGTTGTTGGCAATGGCGAACTCGATGGCGTCTACCTCCGCGCGCGATCCCACCAGACCGCCCCAGGAGGCGTTGAACACCCGGCACCCCAGCTCGACGGCTTTAAGCATCCCGTTGACCACCATCATCGTAGTCCCACCCTGGGGACCGAGCAGCCGGATGGGAATGACCTGGGCGCCGGGAGCCACGCCCACCATGTCTACGCCGTCCGCCTTGGCAGCCACCGTCCCGGTGACGTGGGTCCCGTGTCCGCCTGTGTCAGAGTTGGCGCCCGCCGGGATGGCCAGGTTGTCCACAGCGTCCCAGCCGGGGAGGCACTTTCCGGCAAGCTGGGGATGGGTGCAGTCCACACCTTCGTCGGTGATGGCCACCTTCACCCCGCTCCCGTCCACGGAACTCCAGGCCACGGGTGCGCCGATGCGGTGCATGTCCCACTGCCAGGTGGCCTCAGAGGCAGGCACGAGCGTGCCGTCCAGACGCGTGACCTGGAAGGCCGAGTGGAACTCGCTGAGCTTGGGGTCGGTAGGGCTGATCGCTCCGCTGGGGGCAAGGGCAGGTACGGTGCTCCCAGAGCCAGCCACCTGCGCGGTCTCGCCGTCGACCCGCCAGCGGCGCAGGTTTAACTCCGCGTATTCTACGCCCGGCTGCGCCGCGTACTGAGCGATGTACTCCGCTTCCCTTCCCGGCGGTACCTCCACCAGCACAAAGGTGAAGCCTCCGCCTCGCCCTGCGGCGGTGGCCTGGCGAAGCGCCCTGGCCGAGCCGATCTCCCTGGGATTTGCGCCGGGGCGGTACTTCACCACAATCTGGCCGGCCACGTACTGGTCAGCCGGCGCGCTGGAGACCGGGGGAAATCCCGGCGTCCCTCCTCCCGGCGTGCCGGAGGGGCTCATCACGGAGCCGCACGCGGTGGCCAGGATCAGCGCGGCGGGAATGAGGAGGCGAGACGTCGGCACGGGCCGGGCAGTGGCAGTCCGGATCCTCATGGTCACCCCTCCCCTCACCGAGTAAAGGCAATCATGTCCGACCGTGACCAGCGGTCGTCGTTGTTGCTGAAAGGCGTCCGATCCAGAAGCGGGCGGTGCAGCGCTCCACCTGCCCGCAGGGCCTGGCGCAGCGGAGCAGCGCTGCGCACTAGCTGCGCCCGGTCCCCTCTAGCGGCCCGGAAGCGAAGGGTACCGGGCCGCAGCACTCCTCCCCGCGCCCGCAGGGCCGGACGCAGCCGCTCGCGTCCGATATAGTCGGCAGACGTGAGGCTGTCGTTGGCGAAGACCATGACGCTGTAGCTGCCGGCCGGCAGCGCCGCGGGCAGGGTCACGGAGAGGCTGGAGCTCGTGGCCGCGTAGTAGACCAGGTTCCCGCCCGCGTCGAAGACATCCACCTCGTAAACGGTGGCCCCGGAGCTGGCAGCCCAGCTGATCGCCGGCGGGTTACCCGTACCGACCGTGGGTGTACCAGGGCGCGGCAGGTAGCTGACGTTCAGGGCTGTCGCCCCGCTGGTCAGGTAGGTGGTGGTTAGACCGAACACCGTGAAGGTAAACGTCGAGGTGTCCAGAGCCCCGGCGAACCCGAGCCCGTACCAGTAGACGCTCTGGGCCAGCGAGATCTGGGGGATGGGGGTGGTCACCGACGTCACGGTGCTGTCGTGGTAGACCTCCCCGAGCCACAGGTCCAGGCTGTGGATGGCGTGGTAGAGAAACAGGTCGGTGAGGGAAAACCCCACCGTGCTCTCGCTGTCAAACGGCGCAAGGAAACTCTTTCCCTCGCTGTCCAGCACTGTGGGCAGGCTGCCGGTGACGTTTGCCATCGGGAAGTCGCCGTAGGCCAGCGTTCCACCGATCAGGTTCACCGCCGGGTCGTACGCGTACTGGGTGAAGTAGAGGTGCGTCGCTCCCAGCACCCCGCTGCCCAGCCCTCCCACGCCGTCCCAGTTGCCGCCGAAGAGCGATCCAGTCACGGCCGGCCGCTCGTTGGACATCCCGGTCCGGTTAATGGTGAAGCCGCCGGTGGCGTTGGTGATGTCGTCAAAAAGCCCGGTATAGGTGACGATGCCCACGTTCCCGGGAACCTGGCAGGAAGCCGATGAGGAGCTGCAGTTGTCGGGGCCGGCCTGCGGGCTGCCGTCCGCGCGCTTAAGCGTGCCTGTGATCGTCCCGGTGAACGGACCGGAGATGGTGCGCGGAGGGGTCTGGTCGCTGGGGAGACGGTGGACCAGGACGAGGACGATGTCCCTGCCTGTGGTGGCCACATTCAGGTCACGGATGGTCAGCGCGGCTGCGGGCAGGGTCGAGGGCGGTGCGGCACTCACGTCGTACACCCCAGAAGGGGACGAGGAGAAGTTCGCCCGGCCGCTGGCGTCGGTAGTCTGCGAGACTGCGCTACCGCCGGCGGGCGTGACGGTCACGACGACCCCGGCGGCGGGCTGCCCGCTGAAGCCACCGCTGCCGCTACCCAGGATCACCAGCACTGAGAACGGAGCGACGGCCGCAGGGGGCGCTCCAGTGACGCCACACCCGCTGACCGCCAGGGCCGTGCCGATCGCCAGAACCAGGACTGCCGAGGAGCGCTTCCGCAAGCTCGATCACCTCCTCGATGACCTGTTCCGCCATCACGCATGCATACGTTGCGGTTCTCACCCCCTTCTGCCGGAGATGCGAGGGGACTGGCGCGAGATTGTCTGGTAGGTCTGGCCTTGCGAGAACTTACGACAGATGACCTGCGGACTCCTGCCAGCTTCCATGCCATATGGCAACAGGGTTCCGCAGATGCCCAGGCGTTACTTCGTCCGCCTCACCTTGAACTCCGTCCGGACGTTCCCCAGGGCCTCGAAGGTCTCTTCCCGCAGGGCGATGATCACCTGATCCGCCCGGATGCTGTTTCCGTCCTCGTCCTGCAGGTAGACGTTCCCACTGACGGTAACGCGGCGATCGCGGTGGGTGTAGCGGGCACTGTCGCCTGTAGCCAGCCGCGCCCCCTGGGTGAGTTTCACCTCCCCCTCGGCCTCCATGTCGCGGGACTGGAGAAAGAGGGTGAGCCGCTGGCAGGCCAGCCGCGCCGGTGCGGCCAGGACCTGACGCGCTTCCTCGCTTGCCGGCCGTTCGCCTTCCGGCAGCAACAGATCTCCGGTCAGGCCCTCCACCACCACGTCTCCCTCCAGGAGAAGGCGCCCCTGCGCCTCCGAGTACCACCCGCGGGCGGCACGCGCTGCGCGATCACGCTGGCGTACGCGTACGTCTCCCCTGGCCTCGGCCTCGGGGACGTCCCAGCGGAAGCGCATCTGCTCGGCGGTGATGGTCGTCTCTTCCCGGGCCAGGGCGTCCACCGGCGGCTGAGCGGCGGCCTGGGGCGTCCCCGGTCGGACCAGGCGGGCCCCGCCGCTCATCTCCGCACGCGTGGTACGCAGGTTGGCAGCCAGCCGCGCACCCGTCAGGATGCTGCCAGCCTGGCTCAGGCGCACCCCGCCCTCTGCCGTCACCTGGTCGGTGCGGCCATCGTGGGTCAGCACCGGGGCCCGGACTTCCAGGTCCTTCTGGGTCACCGTGACCCCGGCCGAAGCCTGGGTCACACGTGTCTCCAGGGCGAAGCGCACCCAACCCGCGCGCAGTACCATGTCCCCCTGCACCAGCACCACGTGACCTTCGGCCTCTGCCGTCCGGGAGCGGATCTCATAGCGGATGCCCTCGGCGGCCAGCCGGGCACCGGGTTGCTGCACCACCACCTGCCCCTGAGCCGTCGCCACCTGAGCACGCTGGTCAAGCCGCAGCCGACCCGCCCGGATCTCCACCTCGCCGACGGTGAGGCGCACGTGCCCTTCGGCCATGAAGACCCGGGCACGCGCGTCATACCGTATCCGGTCGGCCTGGAGACGCCCGGTCTGCGGCTCACCCGGGGTCGCGGGTGCAGCCTCCGCGCCAAGCTGTCCCGCAGTGCCGGCCGCCACTGCAGCCGCCATCAGGACCACCAGGGGCAGCCACCTGAGGGCCCTCACCGTGGGCCTCCCAGCTCGGGCAGGGAGTCCTCCAGGGTGAAGGTCACATCCACGTCGCCCTCGAGCTGCAGCGCTTCCAGGGCCAGGTCCACCACTAGCCGGTCGGCCCGCAGGTGGTGTCCCCCGATCTTCACCTCCACGCCGCGTGGGAAGGTCAGCGTGCGCCGCGCGGCGCTCCAGCGGGCTTCGGGCGCGAGCATCCTGTCGCCCTGCGCGGAGGTGATCTCAATGTCGCCCAGGACGGTGAAGTCCTGGGTGCGGCGGTCCAGGATGATCTCCCGCGCGCGAAGGCGCAGCACCGGGGCACCGTCCCGGTAGAGCGTGGCCCGGGAGATGCCGCGGAAATGCGCGACGCGAGCATCGGCACTCACCTCGACCCGATCAGCCTTCACCTCCGCCTGCTTCTCTCCCTGGTGGCGGAGCACGAGCGCGGCCTCCCTGATGGCCACGCTGGGCGGCGTGGCGGCCGGCGCAGGAGTCAGCACAGATGGCGGGGGGCGGCGCAGGTGCCACCCGATGAAGGCGCCCGCAGCCAGCGCTGCGGCCAGCATCACGGAAGCGACCGGGCGGCTAGGAAGAGGCGCCAACGCTGCTCACCCGGGATGGCACGGGGGCGCGGCGGCCCCACTGGTCCTGGCGGGCCCAGATGGCCAGCCCGCCGGCCGTAAAGAGGAGATTGGGCAGCCAGGCGGCGAGGGCGGGGGAGACGGCCCCGGCAGCCCCCATCGCCCGGGCACTGGACATCACGGCGTAGTAGAGGAAGAGGACGATCACGGTCAGCCCCATACCCAGAAAACGGCCACCCTGCGCGGTGTACACGCTGAGCGGCGCGGCCAGCAGCGCAAAGACCACGGCTGCCAGCGGAACAGCGAACTTGCGGTGCAGTTCCATGACCGAGGCCGACGCCGCCCCCTGGTGGCCGAAGGCGGCCAGGTACCGGCGCAGTTCGCGGGCGGTCATCTCGTCCGGCGTCCTCTCCCCGGCCAGGAAGGCTTCGCTGTCCACCTCCACCGCAATGTCCATCCGGGCGAACCGGGCTTCATACCGCGTGAACCCCTGTTCATCCAGTTCCCGGACGACCCCTTCCGCCAGCCGCAGTGCTCGCCCACCCCAGGTCGCCTGGCGCGCAGTGATCAGCCGGGGAAGTGCACCTGCCGGTTCGTAGACCATGACGTTGTGCAGGGTCTGGTCCCGGTCGGTGCGTTCAATGTAGAAGAATCGATTGCCAGGACCCCGGAAGAAGACCTGCTGGCGGATCTGCGGCAGGGCGTCGCCCAGCACCGCCCGGCGGAGGAGCATGTTGGCCTGCCGGTTCGCCCAGGGCGCAAAGTACTCGTTGGTGAAGAACGCGGCCACGGCGGCCACCAGGCCGAAGGCCAGGACCGGGGCGAAGATTCGGGTCAGGCTGAGGCCGGCCAGTCGCAGGGCCTGCAGCTCCTGGTCCTTCGTCAGGCGGGCCAGCCCCAGCAGGGCGCCAAAGAGAGTGGAGACGGGAAAGGTGATGACCAGGATCGCCGGGAGCTTGTAGGCTAGCAACCTGGCCAGGACCTCCAGGGTAATCCGGCGTGCGGCCACCAGGCTGGCCAGCGCGTAGAGCACATCGCCGGCCAGCATCACCACGAAGGCGCCCACCCCCAGCAGAAAGGGTGCTCCGATCTCGCGCAGGATGTACCGGTCGGCAGTGGTCACGGTGGCGCTCCACCAGATGAAGAGGTCCTGGCGGAGGGCCGTGGGAATCGAACCCACCGGAGACCCGTTGAGCCTCCCACCGGTTTTGAAGACCGGGGCCCGCACCAGCGGACGCTGCCCTCCGCCCTGTATTGTAGGCGGCTTTGCCACTGCGTGCACCGGAGGGCGAGGTCAGAAGTCGGGTATACTAGGGGCGTAGCTGTGCTGGCGCGGGCCGCCGTTCGTCCCGCATGGGGAGGACCTGGATGCGACCTGCTGTCACGCTCCTCCTGGCTGCGCTCACCCTGACCCTCCTCGCCCCGGCCGCTCCCTCCGCGCCCGCCGGGCCAGCTGCATGCCTGGTGCAGGACGGACAGGGCATCGCTGCCGTACGCCTGGGCATAGACGAGGCGAAGATGCTGCGCCTGCTGGGCCCACCCGCAGGGCGGACTGCCGGTGCGTCGGGCGAGGTCATCTACACCTTTCCCGGCGTGGTCAGCCAGGTCACCGCCATCTCCGGCGTGGTGCGCCGGCTGGCCACCCGCCACCCTGTCTGCGTTACGGCGAAGGGCGTGCGGGTCGGCGACGGCGAGGCGACGGTGCGGGCAGCATACCAGCAGGCGCCTGGCAGTGTGCGCACCCAGTCCGATGGCGTGGTCCGGCTGCTCTACCCCTTCGACGGTGTGGGCTTCGTCCTGATTGGCGGCGCCGTGGCGCTGATCGAGGTGTTCCATGCCCAGCCGCTCTCCCGAGCGGCGGCGCGGGCCCCGGCCGGGGAAGCCACACCGGCGCCTCCTCAGGCCCCGGCTGGAGTGACCCTGCAGGAGGTGACCGGTCGGCTGGAAGATTCGACCTTCGTTGTCTCCGGCTCAGTGGCGAACTCCGGGGCTCCCATCGCCGTCTTCGTGGAGATCGTCTTACTGGGCGCAGACGGCAGCCGCCTGGCGGAGGTCTCCGCCGCCGTCATCCCCAATCCGGTGGGACCCGGCCGGACCGGCAGCTTCCAGGAGCGGGTGCCCGTGACGACGGTAGTGGCCAGGTTTACCGTGACGGTGCGGACGATGAACCCGCCGCACCGGGCACTAGCCGAGCTGACCCAGCAGGTCGGGGAGGTGGCGCAGTTTGCCGGCATGCTGGACCGGTTGATCGACGTGGCGGTCCTCCCTCCGGCAGCCGGGCGTCCCGGAGGCAGCGCGGTCGCTGTGACCAACCGCAGCCCGCTGCGCATCACCGGGCTCGCCCTGGAGCTGACGCTGCGGGGAGTCTGCCGCAACTTGGTGCAGCCCCTGGCTCCACTTCCCACGGTGCCGCCGCAGCCTGCTCCTACGCCTACCGTCGTCCCGTTCACCGTGACGCGCACCGAGATGGTGCAGCTCCCCGTGCTGGGCCCCGGCGCGCGGGTAGAGGTGTCGATCGGGACCCAGGGCCGGGGTCCCTGCCAGGGGGCCAACACCCAGTGGACGGTGACGTGGCGGGTCCTGGCCGGCTCGGTTCAGGCCGCCGAGGGGAGATAGTCGAGCACCGCGCTGGTACGGGCTCCGTGGGCGGGTATAGCTGTCGGTCCCTGCGGGCGGGCCTACCGCGGCGGCGGTGATCCCAGGATCCTGCGGTCGCCCAATCTCCGGGTCAGCCGGATGCCGTCGAAGTACTCCAGGAGGGCGAGGGCAAACTTCCGGCTGGTTCCCAGCGCGTCGCGCACCTGGGCCACCGTCACCTCTCCGGTAGCCTGCGCCATGGCGACCACGCGGCGAGCAACCTCCTCGACGATCTCTGCCGCAAAGACTATCCCGGGCGCCACCTCCACCAGCGCTCCCTCTTCCAGCAGCGACTGCACCATCCTGGCAAAGGCCGGCCCGCTGCCCAGCCGCGCACCGACTTCCTGGAGCGTGGGGGGCGAGAAGCGTCCCTCCCCCAGAGCGTGCAGGATGGCCCGGCGCAGACTCTCCTCCTCCGGTGCAAACACCGGGCGGTGCGTCCCCAGGTGGACCAGGCCGCGGGTGACCGCTACCGTGCCCGCAGCCAGCAGGCGATCCAGGACGGCGGCGAAGAGGCGGTCGTCGGCTCCGGGGGCGGCGCGAGTTTTGAGCTCCTCGCGGGGCACCCCCATACGCCAGGGCATCTGCTGGTGCGCCTCCACCAGTAACTCCCGCACGCGGGCGGTTACCCGATCTACAGCTGCGGCATCGAACAGGCGCTCACGGACCTGGATCACCCTGCCTTGCGCCACCAGGCGGGCCGCGGCCCGGGCCACCGCTTCCGGGTTCTGCGCCAGCGTGGGTGCCAGCTCCTGGGCAGCGGCACCGACCACCCCCCGGGCGGCGATGGCGGCATGGACCAGGGTGTCTGCGTCGGCCGAGGAGAGCGCGGAGACTTCTGCTACGGCCTGCGCACCGCGCCGCCGCCGCGGGGGGTTGACCGTGATCACCTCTCCGCCGCCCAGGGTAGCCACCGGAGAGGTGCGGCGCAGGACGAACCGGTCGCCGCGGGCGGCTACGATGGGCCGCTCCAGGCGCACCTGCACCAGTGCTTCCTCCCCCGGGCTCAGTCTCTCCCGGTCGAGCAGGGCCAGGCGGCAGAAGGCCTCCGCGGTTCCCAGGTACAGGCGCAGACGCACCAGGTGCGGCAGCGGCGGCGCGGCCGGCAAGACGCGCACGCGGGCGTCGAGCTGTACAGCCGGGGTCAGCGTCCCCGGGGTCGCCAGGACCATGCCGCGCTCTAGCGCCCCGCGCTCTACACCCGCCAGGTTCAGCGCCGCCCGTGACCCCGCCACCACCTCCGCCATCCGCTGCCCGTGGCGCTCCACCTGGCGCACGCGGACGGCCAGCCCGCCCGGCAGGACCTCCAGCGTCTCCCCGGGACGGACCCGACCGCTCCACAGCGTCCCGGTCACCACGGTCCCGAACCCAGGCATGGTGAAGACCCGGTCGATCGGGAGGCGCACCGGGCCCTCGGCGGGACGGGGAGCGACGGTATCCAGCAGGCGGTCGATCTCTACCACGAGCCGATCCAGGCCCTGCCCGGTCCTGGCCGAGACGGGCACCACCGGGGCACCCTCCAGAAAGGACCCCGCGGTCAGGCGGTCCAGGTCCTCCTCCACCAGGAGCAGCCAGGCCGGATCGTCCACCAGGTCCACTTTGTTCAGCACCACCAGCCCCCGCCGCACATCCAGCAGGCGCAGGATGTCCAGGTGCTCGCGGGTCTGCGGCATCACCCCTTCGTCCGCCGCCACCACCAGCAGCACTGCGTCAATTCCGGCCGCGCCGGCCAGCATGTTCTTGATCAGCCGTTCGTGCCCCGGGACGTCGACGATGCCCACCCGCCGCCCGCTGGGCAGGTCCAGGTGGGCGAAGCCCAGATCGATGGTCATCCCGCGGCGCTTCTCCTCCTCCAGGCGGTCGGGGTCGATTCCGGTGAGCGCCTTGACCAGGGCGCTCTTCCCGTGGTCGATGTGCCCGGCGGTGCCCAGAACGTACGCGGGGGAGGTTGCGGCGAGCTGCTGCGGACTCACCGGAAGGCTTCGACGACGTCGGGCAGCTCATCGGGCAGGATGGTGCGCAGGTTGAGCAGCAACCCCCCTTCGTGGATCCGCACCATCACCGGCGGGCGCCGCTGCCGCAGGCGGGACGCCCAGGCGTCCGCCGCGCCGTCGCGGGGCTGGACCAGGACGGCGGCGGAAGGTAGCGCCACGCCGGGCAGCGCGCCTCCCCCTACCTGGGCGTCCGCTGAGAGGCAGGTGACGGTAGCCCGGTCGCCCAGGGTCTTGCGCAGCCGGCGGGCCAGCCACAGGGCGCGGTCGGTCAGCTCGTGCGGATCTGCGGCCAGCATGCGCAACACTGGCACCTCCTGCCAGGCCTCCTCCGGGGAGAGGTAGTGCCGCAGGGTGGCCGCGAGAGCGGCCAGGTCCAGCCGGTCAATGCGCACGGCGCGGGCCAGCGGGTGGCGCCGGCAACGGTCCACCGCGTCCACCCGGCCGACCATGACGCCCGCCTGCGGCCCACCCAGCAGCTTGTCGCCGCTGAAGGTGACCAGGGCGCAGCCTGCCGCTACCGCCTCCTGGACCGTCGGCTCCGGCGGGAGGTTTCGGGTGCGCAGGTCTACCAGCGCGCCGCTGCCCAGGTCGTACATTACGGGGATGCCGCGGGCGACGCCCAGGGCCACCAGGTCGCGTACCTCCACCTCGTGGACGAAGCCGGTCATGGCGAAGTTGCTGCGGTGCACCTTCAGCAGCAGGGCGGTCTCGGGACTGATGGCTCGCTCGTAGTCGTGGAGGTAGGTCTTGTTGGTCGTCCCCACCTCCACCAGGCGGGCTCCGCTCTGCGCCATCACATCCGGCATGCGGAAGGCCCCGCCGATCTCCACCAGCTCCCCGCGGGAGACGACCACCTGACGGCCGGCCGCCAGAGCCGCCAGCCCCAGCAGGACGGCGGCGGCGTTGTTGTTCACCACATATCCGGCCTCGGCACCCGTGACCACCTCCAGCAGGCCCTCTACGTGCGCCTGACGGCAGCCGCGGTCGCCGGTTTCCGGATCGACCTCCAGGAGGGTGTAGCCGGCCAGCGCCGCGCGCACCGCCTCCTGCGCGGCATCGCTCAAGGGGGCGCGCCCCAGGTTGGTGTGGATGATGATGCCGGTGGCGTTGATGGTGCGGGTCAGGCGCCCCCGGGCGTGCCAGGCCACAACTCGGTTGCTTTCCTCGAAGACGGAAGCGGGGGACCAGCCGGTCGGCGCGCTGCCGTCTAACAGGCGGCGGCGGGCGTCCTCGACCACCCGGCGCACGTACCGGGCGGCCAGCGGGCGGGGAATCCCGTGGAGGTGACCCTCCGCCTCCAGTTGCTGGAGCACCCGCTCCACGGAGGGGAGCTCGCGCAGCCGGGGGTCGGGAGGGACGGCCACGGCAGCCGCCCTATTCCTCGGCCAGCTCCAGCGCGGGGGCATCCGCGGCGGGGCGCCGTCCGCGGGCCCGCTCCCGCAGGCGGTCGACGGCCTCCGGGGGCACGTACTGGCTGCCCGGAGGGAGGCGGGTGGCCAGGTCCCCGCCGTGAAAGTCCGTCCCCCCGGTCACCAGCAGGCCGCGGCTGCGGGCGATCTGCAGGTAGCGCTCCACCATCGCCGGGGTGTGGTCCGGATAGTAGGCCTCGATTCCCTCCAGCCCTGCACTCAGTAGCTCCTCCACCATGGTCTCGTCCCCCAGCCAGCCGGGGTGGGCCAGCACGGCCACCCCCCCGGCGCGGCGGATGATCTCCACCGCCTGCGCCGGGGCCACCTTCAACCGCTCCACGTATGCCGGGCCATTTCGCCCGATGTACCTGGCGAATGCCTCCGCGGTCTCGCTGACGTGCCCCGCCTCCACCAGGGCGCGGGCCACGTGTGGCCGGCCCACCGCCCCTCCGCCGGCCAGCGCCAGGACCCGCTCCAGGCGGATGGGGGCACCCAGAGCGGCCAGTTTCTCCACCATGCGCTGCGCCCGGTGCAGCCGACCCTCCCGAAGCCGCCGCAGCAGGGCCTGCAGCCATTCCAGCCGGTGGTCGATGAAGTAGCCCAGGATGTGCACCTCTGTCTGCGGGACGTCGGTGTTCAGCTCCACCGCCGGGATTACCTCGATCCCGACCTCTCTCCCCGCCCGCACCGCCTCCTCCACGCTCTCCGTGGAGTCGTGGTCGGCCACGGCCAGGATCCCCACTCCCCACCGCCGCGCCAGGCCGACCAGCTGCGTGGCGGTGAGCAGGCCGTCGGAGGCCACGGTGTGGGTGTGCAGGTCAATGCGCATCGCCCGTCGCCCCGGCCTCGTCGCGCAGGAGGTGGATGCGGGTGATGCTCTGCGCGCGGCCGTCGGCATCGACCTCCAGGGCCACGCCGCAGAGCTGCACCGCGCCGCGGGCCACGCCAAACCGTGTGGGCAAACCGGTCAGGAAGTGCTCCAGGATGGCCCGTCGCTCCATCCCGATGACCCCGTCCCGCGGCCCGGTCATCCCCACGTCGGTGATGAAGGCCGTCCCTCGGGGTAGGATGCGCTCATCGGCGGTCTGCACGTGGGTGTGCGTCCCCAGCACGGCGCTCACCCTGCCGTCCAGGTACCAGCCCAGGGCCACCTTCTCCGAGGTGGCCTCCGCGTGGAAGTCCACGATGATCACCGGAGTGGTCTTGCGCAGCTCCTCCGTCAACTCGGCTCCCACGCGGAAGGGGTCGTCCAGCTCCCCCATGAAGACCCGCCCCTGCAGGTTGAGGACGGCCACCGGACCCTGGGGGCACTCCACGGTGAGCGCACCGCGCCCGGGCGCCCCCGGCGGGTAGTTGGCCGGCCGCAGCAGCCGGGGGTGCGCATCCAGCAGGGGGACGGCCTCACGCTTCTGCCAGGTGTGGTTTCCGCCGGTGATGACGTCCACGCCGGCAGCCAGGATCTCCTCGGCGGTTTCCCTGGTGATCCCCACTCCCCCTGCGGCGTTCTCCCCGTTGGCGATGACCAGGGCGGCGCCGTACTCACGGCGCAATCCGGGGAGCAGCGCCTTGAGGATGCGCCGCCCCGGGCGGCCGCAGACATCGCCGATCATCAGGATCCTCACCCGGCCCTACCGCGCGTACTCGATGGCCCGCGTCTCGCGCAGCACGGTCACCTTAATCTGGCCCGGGTACTCCAGGTCGCTCTCGATCTTCCGGGCCAGGTCCCGCGCCAGCGCGGCGGCGGAGAGATCGTCCACCTCCTGAGGCTTGACCAGCACGCGGATCTCCCTCCCCGCCTGGATGGCGTAAGCCTTGTCCACCCCCGGGAAAGAGGTGGCCAGGCGTTCAAGGCTCTCCAGCCGCTTGATGTACATCTCCACGGTCTCCTTGCGGGCCCCGGGGCGGCTGGCGGAGATGGCGTCGGCTGCGGCCACCAGGATGGACTCCACCCGGCTGGGCTCGGCGTCGCCGTGGTGGTACTCGATGGCGTTGATCACTTCCGGGGGCTCGTGGTAGCGGCGGCAGACGTCCACCCCGATGGTGCTGTGCGTGCCGTCCACCTCGTGGGTGAGGGCCTTGCCGATGTCGTGGAGCAACCCGGCACGGCGGGCCAGGACGGGGTCTGCATCCAGGTAGGTGGCCAGCAGCCCGGCCAGCAGCGCCACCTCCACGGAGTGCTGCAGGAGGTTCTGCCCGTAGGAGTGGCGGAACTTCAACCGCCCCAGCAGCTTGATCTCCTCGGGATGCAGGCCGTGCACGCCGGCCTCAAAGGCCGCCCGCTCCCCCTCCTCCCGGATGCGCTGCTCCAGCTCCCGCTGGGCCTTCTCCACCATCTCCTCGATCCGAGCCGGGTGGATACGCCCGTCGGCGATCAACTTCTCCAGGGCCAGACGGGCCACCTCGCGGCGCACCGGATCGAAGGAAGAGAGGGTGACGGCCTCCGGCGTGTCGTCGATGATCACGTCCACGCCGGTGAGGCTCTCCAGGGCGCGGATGTTCCGCCCCTCCCGGCCGATGACCCGCCCCTTCATCTCCTCGTTGGGCAGGGGGACCACGGAGACGGTCACCTCGGCCGTGTGGTCGGCGGCAACCCGCTGCACGGCCAGGGCCACAATCTCCCGGGCCCTGCGCTCGGCCTCTTCGCGGGCCGCAGACTCGATTTTCTTCACCAGGGCGGCCGCGTCGCTCTTGGCTTCCTCAGATACCTGCCGCAGGAGCTGCTCGCGGGCCTGTTCTGCGGTCAGCCCGCTGATGCGTTCCAGTTCCTGCCGCTGCTGCTGGCGGAGCGCCTCGACCTCTTCGCGTGCCTTCTGGACCTCCTGCTCTTTCTGGGCGATCAGTCTCTCGCGCTTCTCCTGGAGCTCTCCCTTGCGCTCGAGGTTCTCCTCACGCTGTACCAGACGCCGCTCGAGGCGCTGCAGCTCGGCCCGCTGTTCGCGGATCTCGCGCTCGGCCTCGCGCTTGATTCGGAACGCCTCGTCCTTGGCCTCAACCAGGGCCTCCCGCTTCCGGGCCTCAGCCTCGCGGGCCGCCTCCTCCAGAATCTTCTTGGCGGCAGCTTCGGCGGACTGAATCCGCGCCTCGGCGACGCTCTTACGCAGGAGGAATCCAAGGAGGAACGCGACCGCACCCACCGCAATGACGATGCCGACGACCAGGGGGTCGATGGGTGGTCACCTCCTCGCCGGGCACCCGCCAGGGTGCCCGGGCCTATGACGCCGCCCGCACCGGGCGACGGCTGCTGTACCTGCTCAGAACGCCGCGCGCATCACCTGCCGATCGAGCGGAAATGAGCGCAGAGCGCTTCTTAGTATTCTAGTCCTCGTGGGATTTAGGCGTCAAGGAATGGCCATATGGCCCCTTCCCCGCGTGCCTCAGTGGGCTGGCGGGGGCGGCTGCCAGAGGGGACCGGGCAATTGTGGTGGCGCCTCCTCCGCAACGGCGATGACCCGGTCGGCAAAAGGCTCATACTCCTGCCGGCAGGTGAAGAGCAGTACCTGGTGGGACTCGCTGATCCGCCGCAGCAGAGCCATCGCCGCCCGCAGCCGGTCCTGGTCGAATGTCCCGAACGGGTCATCCAGGAGCAGCGGGGGATGGCTGCCCTCCGCGAGCACCTCAACCAGAGCCAGGCGCACGGCCAGGTAGGCCTGGTCCGCAGTCCCCCGTGACAGAGAGGGCTCGGCCGGCTCCAGCCAGGCGCCTGCCTGAGGCACCCAGACCCACACCCGCAGCGGAGGCTCCTCGATCCGCACTCTGTCGTAGGCCCCCAGCGTGAGCAGGCTGAGGTACTCCCCCGCCCGCTCCTCCACCAGCCGCCTCGCCGGGATGAGAGCCTGCTGGCGCGCCGTCTGCAGCCCGTCCTTCGCCGCCCGCCAGACGCGGGCCCTGCGCCGCGCCGCCTCCAGCGCCTCCCGGCGCTCCGCCAGCTGCTCCTCGACCACCATTAGCCCCTCGTAGTCCGGTGTCCCTTCTGCCGCTTCCCGCTCCAGGTGCTCTCGCCGCGCCTGCAGCGCGTGCACCCGCCGGGTCAGGTCGCTCACCTGGTGCTCGAGCTGCTGTACCTGCAGGGGGCCGAGCCGCTTGGCCGCCACTTCGGGCCGCTGCAGAACGACCTCCCGCCCGGCAATGTCCGCGCGCACCCGGCCGAGCTCTTCCCGCAGGTCCTCCAGCGTCCGGCCGCCCAGAAGCGCCTCTACCATGGTGCGCACCGCCGCCTGCTCCTGGAAGAGCTGGCGCATCTGTGCCTGCCGCTGCTCCGCCTGCTCGGGCGTAGCGCTCCCTGTGGCCGCCAGGACGGTGCGCAGCGTCTCCTCCTGTTCTGCCAGGGTGTGTCGGGCCGCGCGCAGCCCCCGCTCCACCTCCTCCACGCGTGCGGCCGCGGCCTCCCGTTCCCGGCGCAGCTCCCCCGCCCTGCGCTGGCGGGCGACACCAAGGAGCGCCGCTCCCCCCGCCAGGATGGCCACCAGAAGGACCGCCACCGGGACCGTGAAGACCCGTGCCGCCCCCAGTGCCGCCGCCACAGCTCCCGCCAGTAGCAGGAGGCCTGGCAGCACCCCGACACCCCGCGGCACAGCCGGCGTTGATGCCAGCGCGTCCATAGCCTCCTGCGCGGCCCGCAGCTCCACCTGCCGCCGCTGCACCTCCTGCCGCTGGCTCTGTACGGCGCCTGCGGCCGTGTGCAGCCGGGCGATGGAGGAGTCATCGGGGACGCCGCGGCTTTGCAGGATCTCCAGGTCACGCCCCAGCTCCTGGAGGCGGAGGTAGCCTTTCTCAATGGCCGCGACCCGTTCCGCCAGGGCACCCTCCCGGGCGCGGAGCGGATCGAGCTGCGCCTGCAGGGCCATGACGTCGCGGTTCGCCTGCAGCAAGGCCTCCCGGTCCCGCAGCTCCCGCGCGGCCGCCTCGGCCTCGCCGCGGAGCCGCTTAAGCTCCTCCCGCTGCGCGTCGAGGCGGGTGATGCGCCGCTGCAGCTCGGCCTGCTGCGCCTGGAGCCCTTCCACCTCCTCCTGCAGGCGGCGGATCACCCCCGGGTTCTTCACCGGCCGGTCCAGCCCCCGCTCCAGCTCGGTGAGCTCCCTCTCCAGCCGCCTGAGCACGGCACCCGCCTCCGCATCTCCGGGGCCGGCCTGGACGACGCGGGAGAGGCGGGCCCCGATGTCGGCAGCCCCGACCCGCAAGCTTGCAATCTCCGCCTGCTCCACCATCGCTGTGGACCGGTACAGCGCCTCCGTGGAGAGGCCCAGGGCCTGCAGCATCCGTTCCTGCGCCCGCGCTCCCTCCCAGGTCCGCCCCTGGTGCAGATCCCGCAGCTGCGCGCGGCGGTGCTCGAAGTCCTTGCGCAGCTCAAAACGCCTCCCCTCTGCCTCGAACTCCAGGGTGATGGCTCCCAGGCTCTCGCTGCCCCAGGGGCGCCAGCTCTCCACCCGCCTGGCCGTGGTCGCCGGATTGACGAAGAAGGCCGTGAGGATGGCCTGGCGCACCGTGGACTTCCCCGCCTCATTGGGCCCCACCAGGACGTTGAGGCGGGGGTCGAAGACGTAGACAGCTTCCTGGAACCGGCGGAAGTGGTGGATGTGCAGCGCCAGCAGGCGCACTACGGCTCCTCGGCGCCAAGCAGCATCGCCACCCCTACCTGTAGCGCCTCTTCCAGGATCGGCCGCTCCTGCGGTGGCGCGGTCGCGGCCCGCTCCCGCATCAGCCGGATGTACCGTCCGACCAGGGTGCGCTCGGGGAAGGCCTCCAGGGCCTCCTCTTCCAGCCAGACCGTGACCTGGTTGCGCACCCGGGCGCGAAAGCACGCCTCCTGCAGGGCCTCCTCCAGATCCCGCACCTGGGGTAGTCGATGGGGTGGCGCCATCCCCGTCAGCACCACGTCCAGCACCACGTCCGGTCCAGCCGCGCCCATAGCTGCTGCACGCACCCGATCGGGGTCCAGGCCGGTGATGTCCACCTCCACCCGCCGGTAGCTCCGGCGGCCCACGCGCACCGGGCGCACCTGTGCCTGGCCAGGTTGGGGGATGGTCACCAGCAGGACCTGCCCCGCCTCCTGATCCATGGCCAGGAACTCGGGTGCGCCCGCATACCAGGCGGGAGTGGGCGGTCCGGTGACCGCCTGGGTGGAGTGCCAGTCGCCGAGAGCGAGGTAGTCCAGTCCGAGCCGCCGCACGTCCGCGGGGTGGATTGTTCCCGCCTCCACCACGCCCTCGCGGTAGGCGCTGCCATGCGCCAGGCCCACGGCGAACTGCGTGGTCCGCTCCTGTGGCCAGCCGCGCAGAGGCTGCGGCCCATCGGGTCCCACCGACTGGCCGATCACGGTCAGGTCCAGGTCCGGGAGGATCAGGGTCTGCGGCTGTGCCCCAAAGAGCGTCACGTTGTCGCAGGTGGCCTCAAACCGCGCCCGGCTCCACACGCTCTCCTCTCCCAGGGGGTCGTGGTTGCCGGCCAGCAGGACCACGCGGATGCCGCCGTCCCGCAGCCGGAGGAACTGCTCTCGGACGAAGGCCAGCGTGGCCTCGCTTTGCCGCTGGGAGTCGAACAGGTCGCCGGCGACAAGCAGCAGGTCGACCCGCTGCTGCAGCGCCAGATCCACGATGCGGGCGAAGGTCCGCCGCAGCTGCTCGCGGTGCTCCCGTCCGTGCGCTCCCAGACCGGGGAACCCCATCCCCAGGTGGACGTCTGCGGTGTGCAGCAGGGAGATCACCGACCGCCTCCTCAGGCCGGCTCCGGGAGGACCGGGTCTCCCGTAGCCGTGTAGGGGCAGATGGAGTTGAAGGCGCAGTAGCGGCAGGCCCGGTAGTAGTCCGGCGTGGCGATGAAGTGCTGCGCGCGCAGGCCCCGGGCCACGTGCTCGATCACCTCCCGGGCGTCGTCCAGCATCCCTTCCTCCGGGTGCGCTGTCCCCACCAGCACCTGGTGCGGGCCGAGGAAGTGCAGCTCCAGGCGCGCTGGCAGCTGCCCGTAGACCTCCCGGTAGGCCAGGGCGTACACCGCCAACTGCAGACTCTCCCGCGCCCGCCGGTCGGCCTCCGCCTGGCGGCGCACGTCGCTGGTCTTGAAGTCGATGACTACCGGCTCACCGCCCCGCAGGTCAACGCGGTCCCAGCGGCCCTTCACCCGGGTCATCCCCACCTGGAAGGAGAACGGCGCCTCGACGAAGGCAGGGCGCAGCCCCAGGTGGTCCTGGAAGTCCAGGAACTGCCGCAGGACCTGCCGGCCTTCCTCCATCCGCTGGTCCTCGTGCTCTCGGCTGATGAACCCCTCGTTCACCCAGGCCCGCTCGAAGGTGGCCAGCAGGTCGCCGTAGGTGACGGGTTGACCACGCGCCCGCCGCCGGTTGTACTCCCGCACCGCCTCGTGAATGGCGGTGCCGTAGACCACGCGGTGGTCGCGCAGCAGAGGGACGCGCAGGATATGGGTGTACTTGTACTTCAGGGGGCAGGTGGCGTAGTCGTCCACCTGGCGAAACGAGAGGACGACGGGCTGGTCCTGCGGGGCCACCCCGGACAGCGTTTGCTGCCCCTCTGCCGGTGGCGCGTGCCGGTGGATCGTCTCCACCGCGGAGGCGCGGAACTGGGCCCCGTCGGGCGCTGGCCGGTCCAGCGCTTCCAGGACGAACCGGCTCACCTTGCGCGGCCGCGCCCCGCCATAGTCGCGGGCGCTGGTGAGAAAGAGCTCCTGCCGGGCCCGGGTCATCCCCACGTAGAACAGGCGCCGTTCCTCCTGCAGGTGAAAGTCGCCGGAGGGCAGCAGGTCCTTGACCAGAGGGTCGGGCAGCGGGATGGGCTCGCCCCGGTTCTGCGTGGGGAACCGCTGGGAGACGCAGGAGACGATGAAGACCACCGGGAACTCCAGGCCCTTCGCCTTGTGCACGGTGAGCACGCTGACCGCGTCGGCCTCAGGGTCGGCCTCGGCCACGGGAGGGTCGTCGCCCGCGGCGATCAGGTCGTCCAGATGGCGGACAAACTCCGGGACGCGGTCGTAGGCGGCGATCTCCCCGTAGCGGGCCACGATGTCGAAGAAGCGGGCCAGGTTCTGCACCTGGGCCTCGTCGCCAGGCCGGCCGGAGGTGGCCAGACGCCGGATGTACCCGGTACGGCTGACCAAGTAGGTGTAGAGCACCCGCCCGGTGGAGTGGTCCGTCATCAGGCGGCGCATCTCCTCCAGGTCGTCCAGCAGACGGCTCAGGGCGGCGCGGGTCTCTGCGGAGAGCTCCTCCGCCAGGTCGGGATGGTGCTGCAGCCTGCGGAAGACGTACTCCAGCGTCCGATTTTTCCGGTGGGCGTAGGCCAGCGCCTTGGCCAGATCGGTGGGGTCCAGCAGGTACAGGGGTGAGACCCCCAGGTAGTACAGGCTCAAGTTGTCCTGCGGGTTGGCCAGGGCACGGAGGAAGGCGATGGCCAGGCGGATCTCTTCCCGGTTGTACAGGCCGCGGCTCCCGGTGAAGCGGTAGGGCAGGGCACGCATGTTCAGGGCGCGGAGGAACGGATCGGCGTCGCTGTTGCTGCGCACGAGAATGGCGAAGTCCCGGTAGCGGTACGCGCCGGAGGCCACCCGCTCGGCGATGATCCCGGCCACACCGTCCGCCTCGCTGCTCAGGGTGTCGAAGTGCAGGTGGGTCACCTGCGGACCGCTGCCGTTTACGGACAGGAGGCGCTTGTCGATGCGGTTACGCACCTCCAGTCGGTCAGGGTCGTTGTGCCGGATGAGCCGGTAGGCCGCGTCCAGCACCGACTGGGGTGATCGGTAGTTCCGGGTGAGGACGATGAGCCTGGCGTAAGGGTAGGCGGCGGTGAAGCCCAGGATGTTGCTGATGGAGGCGCCTCGGAACTTGAAGATGGACTGATCGTCGTCCCCCACCACGGTGATGTTTCCGTGCCCCGCCGCCAGCAGCTGCACCAGCTGGAACTGCGCGTAGTTGGTGTCCTGGAACTCGTCCACCAGGATGTACCTGAACCGTTCCTGGTACTGCCGGAGAATGGCCGACCGCTGCCGGAAAAGGCGCAGCGGGAGGACGATCTGGTCGCCGAAATCGACCAGGCCGTGCTTCGCCAGCAAGGCCTGGTAGGTCTGGTACGCCTGGGCCAGTTCGGCCTGCTGGGCCGCGGCGTCGCGCAGCTCCGCGTTCTCGGGCTCCGCCCTGCTGGCGGCGGCCAAGCCCTCAGCATAGGCCCGGTACTCCTCGGGGCTGACGTCCTCGTCCTTGGCCCGGCTGAAGAGGGCGATCAGGGCCTCCACGTACCGCGTGGGATCGCCCAGCGGGCGGTAGTAGTCCAGCGGCAGGTCGAAGAGCCGCTCCTTCAGGAAGATCACCTGCTCCGCGCGCGAGAGGACGCGAAAGTCTGGCGTCAGCCCCAGCTCCAGGGCATGTTCCCGCAGGATGCGGTCGCCGAAGGCGTGGAAGGTGCAGATGGTGATGTCGGTGTACCCGTAGGGCACCAGCAGGTCCACCCGCTCCTCCATCTCGGCCGCCGCCTTGTCGGTGAAGGTCAGGGCCAGGATCTCGTCGGGGCGGGCGCGCCTGGTGGCGATCAGCCAAGCGATGCGGCGCGTAATCACCGCGGTCTTCCCCGTCCCCGCACCGGCCACGATGAGCAGGGGGCCTTCCTCGTGCGTCACGGCTGCCCGCTGCTCCTCGCTTAACCCCTCGAGGATGCGGTCGACGGCGTCGGTGCCCGGTCCATCGTCTCCGGGCGCGGCTCCAAGCTCCAGCGCCAGCTGGGCGCCCGGGGAGTAGCGGCCGGGTGCCTCCTCCTGCATCAGTCCGATAGCTCTCCTGAAATCTCGATCCTGTTCCCGCCATGGCGGCGCAACAGGAGGGTGATCACGCCTCCGGAGAACCCGCGGCGGCGCAGCAGGCCGGCAAGGCGGCGCAGGCGCACCTCCACCGGCAGGCCGCTCAGGCGGCGGAGGTGGCGCTCCGCGAGGGCCGCCGCCAGATCAGCCTCCTGAGCCGCAAAGACCTCTCGCACGGCCTCGTCGGCGACGGTTGGATCAACGCCTTTACGGCGCAACTCCGCCCGCGCCCGTGCTGGTCCGCTCTGGCCCAGGGCCCGGTGCTCCGCCCAGGCCCGGGCGAAGCGGGCGTCATCCAGCAGGCCTTGCGCAGCCAGCTCGGCGACGACGCCGTCGATGGCCGATGGGGAAAACCCCCGCTGCCTCAGGCGGGTGGCGACTTCGGCCCGGCTGCGCGGGCGGTATCGCAACAGAAGCAGGGCCGCCCGGCGGGCGCGCACCCGCTCCTCAAGGACGGCGAGGCGGACCAGCAATCCCTCGTCGACCGCCATCTCCGGGAAGAGTCCCGCGGCGGCCACCTGATCTGCCTCCAGGAGGAAGCGCCGTCCGTCGGCCAGGATAACCGCACGTAGAACCCCTTGCCGGCCGGCCGGCCGGATGCGCGCGACGAGTGGCATCTACGCCTTGGCCCTGACTGCCGCCTCCTTGGCCGCGACGACCTCCCGCTTGACCTCCGGCCTGACGGGAACCTCTTCCCGCCGGCCGTCTCCCGCCTCGCGCGGGGGCCGCCGTGGCAGGCCCAGACTCTCCCGCACCCGCGCCTCGATCTCCCGCGCCAGCTCCGGGTTGTTCTCCAGGAAGTCGCGCGCGTTGTCCCGACCCTGCCCCAGGCGGATGTCGCCGTAGGCGAACCAGGTCCCGCTCCGGGTGATCAGGTTGAGGGCGTGCGCGGTATCCAGCAGGCTCCCGGCCCGGGAGATGCCCTTGCCGTAGAAGATGTCTACCTCGGCATCGCGGAACGGAGGGGCCAGCTTGTTCTTCACTACCTTGATCCGCGCCCGCATGCCCTTGACCTCTTCCCCGCTCTTGATGTTCTCGGTACGCCGGATCTCCATGCGCACTGAGGCGTAAAACTTCAATGCCCGCCCCCCGGTGGTGGTCTCCGGCGACCCCCACATCACGCCGATCTTTTCCCGGATCTGGTTGATGAAGATGACCGTGGTGCGGGACTTGCTGATGGTGCCCACGAGCTTGCGCAGGGCCTGGGACATCAGCCGGGCCTGCAGCCCCACATGGGCATCGCCCATCTCGCCCTCCAGCTCCGCCCGGGGGACGAGGGCGGCCACGGAGTCGATGACGATGACGTCCACGGCACCGCTGCGCACCAGCATCTCTGCGATCTCCAGCGCCTGCTCGCCGCTGTCGGGCTGGGAGAGGAGCAGGCTGTCTACGTCTACCCCCACCGCCCGGGCATAGTTGGGGTCCAGCGCGTGCTCCGCGTCGATGAAGGCCGCCACCCCGCCCTCGCGCTGCGCCTCCGCGATGATGTGGTATCCCAGGGTGGTCTTGCCGGAGGCCTCCGGTCCATAGACCTCCACCACCCGGCCGCGGGGGACGCCGCCCACCCCCAGGGCCGCATCCAGCGCCACCGATCCTGTGGGGATGACCTCGACCTGCAGCTTCGCCGAGGCCTCCCCCAGTTTCATGATTGACCCCTTGCCGAACTGCTTCTCGATCTGGGTCAGTGCAAGTTCCAGAGCCCGCTGGCGCTCATTCATTGCTCTGCCTCCCCCCGCTCCGGTGGCGCCACGTTACCAAACAAATGTTCGCCTGTCAACCCCGCAAAACGTCCCCGGACCGCCGATAGCTCCAGTGTTAACCTTGGTATCAGGACACTACCAGGTCCTGCGCCCTCGGCCGTGTTCCTCCCCTATATCTTGCGGTCCACCCCTGGAGAGTTCAAGGCCGGCCCCAGCGGAACCTCCTCCACCCGGGTGTACCTGGCGCCCCCGGGACGGAGGTGACTCTCCATGACGGCGAGGAAGCGCACCTCCTGGGTACCCACAGCGGCCTCGCGGAAGCCGCTTACCGCCCGCACCAGGTCTCCCCACACCCGGCGGTCGCGGACGCGTGCCAGGGTGAGGTGGGCTACGAAGGGTCGCTGTTCGGGGGGGAAGTGGTGGCGCGCCAGGGTTGCGTCCAGACGCGACGAGAGGGCGGCGAGTGCCTCGCTCCCCTCTCGCACCCCGACCCAGACCACCTGCGGCCGCTGCAGGGAGGGAAAGGCGCCGATGCCATGGAGGGTGAGGCGGAAAGGCTGTGCTGCGGCCGCCGCCTCTCGCGTGGCCAGCCTGACCTGGGCCAGCTGTGCAGGTGTGATCTCACCGAGGAAGCGCACCGTAAAGTGGAGGTTCTCCGGGGAGATCCACCGCAGCCGCGCTCCGGCCCGCTCCAGGTCCCGCTCCAGCGCGTCGATCCGCTCCCGCAGGTCCGCGGCCAGCTCCACGGCGATGAAGATGCGGTGCCGAAGACCTTTCGTCCTTTGCTGCCGCATGCGCTATCGCAACAGGTGGAGCCGCAGCAGGTTCAGGGCGGCCTGGCTGGCCAGGTACTTGATGCCGCGACGGCCCGCCTCCGCTCCAAAGCGCCACTCCTGCACCGTCTCCTGCTCCCGATCGACCAGGGCGCAGTAAACGAGGCCCACCGGCTTTTGCGCACTGCCTCCCGTCGGCCCGGCAATCCCCGTTATGCCCAGGGCGAGGTCGCTGCCAGCCTGCTGCTGTACCCCGCGAGCCATGGCCAGGGCCACCGGCGCGCTCACTGCCCCGTGGCGCTCCAGCAGGTCGGGCGCCACCCCCAGGAGCGCCACCTTCGCCGCATTGCTGTAGGCCACCACCGCGTGGAGGAAGTAGGCGGAACTCCCCGGGACGTCGGTCAGGCGGTCGCCGATCAACCCTCCGGTGCACGACTCGGCCACCGCCAGGGTCTTCCCCGTCTCCAGCAGCAGGCGGCCGGTGACCTCTTCCAGCGACTCGCCGTCGGCGGCGAAGACCAGATCGCCCAGGCGCGCCCGCACCGCGGCCTCCCCGGCGGCCAGCGCACGCTGCACCTTGTCGGGGGGTCCCTTGGCGGTGAGCCGCAGGTGCACTTCGCCCAGCTTGGCGTAGGGCGCAATTGTGGGGGTCTCCATGTGCAGGAGGTCGCGGATCTGCTCCTCCACCGCGGACTCCCCCAGCCCCGTTACCTTCAGCACACGGGAACGGATGACCACCCCTCCCGTGCGGACCCGCAGCCAGGGGATGAGAAAGTCCTGCACCATGCCTTCCATCTCTGCCGGCACCCCCGGCATGATGACCACCGTGGTGCCGGCATGGGAGATGACCACTCCGGGCGCTGTGCCGCGGCGGTTGGGGATCACCTGCGCGCCCGCAGGGACCAGCGCCTGTTTGTACACCGAGGCGGGGGCTGCTCGGTGGCGCGCGGCGAAGAACGCGCGGATCTGCTCCGCCACCGACTCTTCCCGGTATAGAGGCAGCCCCAGCGCGCCGGCCACCGCCTCCACCGTCAGGTCGTCTTCGGTCGGCCCTAGGCCGCCGGTCATCAGCACCAGGTCGGCACGGGAGAGGGCCAGGCGCACCGCCTCCTGGATGCGGGAGAGGTTGTCGCCCACCGTCTGCTTGAAGAACAGGTCGACGCCGGCTTCCGCCAGCACCTGCGCCAGGCGTACGGCGTTGGTGTCGGTGACCTGCCCCAGCAGCAGCTCCGTCCCCACGGAGATGACCTCCGCGCGCACGGTCAGGGCTCCTCAGGGGGACGGGGGAAGCGCAGCTCCACCACCTGCCCGGGCCGCCCCAGTGGCCCCAGCGGTCGTCCGTTTACGGAGAGCTGAACGGCGGCGGCATTGCCGATGCGGACGGAGAGGTCACGCATCGCGCTCCAGGTGCGGGTCTCGCCCGCCTCGAGAATGCCCTGAAAGACCCGCTGCCCGTCGGCGGCGACCCTGAGCCAGGACCTCCCGGTTGTGGACAGCACCAGGGTGATGCCGGCGGCGGGCGGAGGCGGGCTCTTCACGGGAGCCGGCGACGGTGGGACGGTGGCCGGAACAGGAGACGCCTGGAGCGGAGAGGGTTCCGGTCCTGCGGTGGGCACCGGCCGGGAGAACTCCCGCAGCTGCGTGTAGCCCACGTAGGCGGCGTAGAGACCAAAGAGCAGGGCTGCCCACAGCAGCAGCGCAGCGACACGGCGCCATCGAGGCATGGGCCGCGCGGGCTCCAGCGGGACCTCCCCGGGGCCGGTCAGATCCGGGGAAGGCGGAGGAAGCCGTCCGGAGACCTCGGCCAGCAGGCGCTCCGCATCCAGCCCCAGCAGCCGGGCGTAGGCACGAACGAAGCCCTTGCTGTACGGCGGAGGGGGCAGGATGTTCAGGCGCTCCTCCTCCAGCGCGGCCAGGTACGCCGCGCGGATCTTGGTTATCCGCTCGGCATCGGCCAGCGAGAGGCGGCGCGCCTCGCGCGCGCGGCGGAAGGTCTCTCCAAATCCTGAAGGAGCCTGCACGCCCTAGTGTTTGCCTACGCGGGAAGCCTTTCCTCTGTCAACGCCACGGCGATCTCTGCCGCCAGTGCCGCGTTGGCCTCCAGGAGGGCCAGGTTGGCTTCGACAGCGCGCCCCCCGGTCAGACGGTCCACCTCATGCAGCAGGTAGGGAGTGAGCTCTCCGCCGCGGATGCCCTCGGCCTCCGCCCGGGCCGTCGCCCGGGCCACGGCATCGGCCACCTCCTCCGCCGGCAGCGCCCACGGGGCCGGCGGAGGATTGGCCACCAGCAGGGCGCTCGTCTCCCCCAGGCGCTCCCTGGCCCGGGCGATGGCAGCGATCTCGTCCACCGAATCCGCCGACCAGGGCACCGGGTGACCACTGTCGGCGACATAGAACGACGGAAAGCGGGTGGTGCGGTAGCCGAGCACCGTCACCCCCCGGGTCTCCAACGCCTCGAGGGTAGCGGCGATGTCGCAGATAGCCTTGGCGCCCGAGCACACCAGGACCAGGGGACGGCGGCTGAGCTCGTCCAGATCGGCAGAGACGTCCCAGGTGTGCGCCGCGCCCGCGTGCACCCCGCCGATCCCGCCGGTAGCCTGCACGCGCAGGCCCAGGGCGTGGGCCACCGCCAGCGTGGCAGATACCGTCGTCCCGCCGCTGGCCTGCCGGGCCATGGCCACGGCCAGGTCGCGCCGCCCCACCTTGACCACCCCGTGCACCGCCAGATGGGCCAGGTCGTCCTGCCTCAACCCCACGCGCACGCGCCCGCCGATGAGCGCCACCATTGCCGGAACCGCCCCGTGGGCCCGGACGGCGCGCTCCACGCGTACGGCCGCCTCCAGGTTGGCCGGGGCGGGGAGACCGTGGGTGATCACCGCGGACTCCAGGGCTACCACCGCGCCCCCCAGGCCCAGCGCCACCTGGATCTCGTCACTGACGTCAAACGGGCTGTGCACCATCATGCCCGCCTCCCTCCAGAACCTCGTCTCGCTCCGACAAGTACAGTTCCCACTCCCGGGTGCACATTCCCCCATATCCTCACCGTCAGGGCCGCGGCCAGCGCCGCGCGCGGGAGGAGGCGACGGGGTGTCCAGCCGGTGAGCAGGCCGAAGAGGACGACCCCCGCCGCCGTGTCGCCGGCTCCCGTGGCATTCACCACCCGTGCCGGGTAGGCCGGCGTCATGGTCCAGTCATCCCTCAGCAGGCCCAGTCCCCCCTGCCCCAGGGTGATCAGCACGGCCTGCGGCCCCTCCACCTGCACCGCACGAGCCAAGTCCGCCGCCTCCCGCGGGTGCCCCGCACCTGCTCCAAGAAGGGCGCACGCTTCGGCCTCGGTTAGGCAGAGCAGCCATGTGCGCGGCAACAGCGACCTCAGACGGACGACCTTTGCCGGGGAGGTCCCCACCAGGGCCAGGCGACGCGCCCGCCGGGCCAGATCCCGCAGCACCCTCGGAGCGGGGTTTGCGTCCAGGACCACCAGGTCGGCATCCTCCAGGGGGAGGTGACGCCAGACCGATGGTGGGGCGGCTTCCACGACGCCGGTGTCGGCGACGCCACACCCCTCCACGGTCACGTAGATGCCGGTCCGTCCCCGCCTGCAGACGACCGCCGAGACATCCACCCCGGCGGCGGCGGTGCGGGCGATCAGCCAGGCACCCCAGGCGTCGGCGCCGACCACGGACGCCAATTGCACCCGCGCCCCAAGCCGCGCCAGCACCTCAGCCACGTTCCGCGCCACCCCTCCCGGCACCACGCGCACCCGTCCTGGGGTAGAGATCCCCTCTCCGATCGGCCCGCCAGCCTGCACCTTCACATCGACGTTGGCGCCGCCGGCCACCAGCACCCCGGGCACGAAACCGTCCGCCCCGCGGAGATTCCTCACTCCACCCCGGGCAAATCCCGCGCGGTAGACTCCATGCGCGCCGGCCCGTGGCCTCAACGATCCCCTACCCACTCCTCCGCCCGGGGAAGGATCGCGCGTGGCCACCCGCCGCGTGCTGGCCGCAGCCGCAGCAGCGATTCCACCTCCCGCAGCTGGTATAGCCGCTGCCGTCGTCTCCCCCGACGGTAGCTGCGCAAGACGCCGCGGCTGACATAGGCGTAGAGCGTCTGCGGCTTGACCCCGAGGAGGGCGCAGACCTCCTGCGCGGTGAGATAGGCTTCTTCCTCAACCCACACGACCATGGCTTCAAGCCATGTATGTTGACACATATTGATTCGTATTGACTCACACAATCCCTCCCGCAACAGGCAAAATCCGGGACAGCCCTCGGCCGAGGCCGCCATCACCACCGCGCTGTCTGCTGTTACCCCCGCCCCCGCGGCAGGAGCGCCATGCGCCGGCAGGGAATGCTACCTGCAGATCTCCAGGCAGCGGCGCAGTAAGTCTGAATGGCCACAACGAGGAGGGGCTCTATGCGTACTCGACAGTGGGTTCCGGTCCTGGTCACGGTAGTCGCGGCCCTGTTGCTTCAGCCCTTCGCGCAATCCTCGGCCCCCGCAGCCCCCAGGGCCTTCAAGATCGCCGTGGTCTCCGACGTAGGAGGGCGCGGCGACCTCAGCTTCAACGACATGGCTTTCAAGGGCGGGGAGGACGCCGAGCGGGACTTCGGCGTGCGCATGGTGGAAGTGGTGAGCAAGGTTGAGGCAGACTACGTTCCTAACCTGACCACGGCGGCGCGGGATCCTGACGTGCAACTGGTGGTCGGGGTAGGCTTTCTGCTCAGTGACGCCCTGGCGGAGGTGGCGCGCAAGTTCCCCGACAAGAACTTCGTGGGCATCGACACCTTCGCCCAGTCCATCGTCAAGAGCAAGTACGCCGCCCAGTACCCCCTTGCCAACCTGATGGACGTGGTCTACGAGGAGCATAAGGGGAGCGCGCTGGTGGGGGCACTGGGAGCCCTGCTTGCGGCGCAGTACAACAAGCCCTACATCGGCGGCGTCTTCGGTATCGAAATCCCCGTTCTCTGGAAGTTCGAGATCGGCTACAAGTGGGGGGCCCGCTGGGGAACCGAGTGGCTGGCCAAGCACCAGCCGGGGAAGGCCTTTAAGTACAACACCGGGTTCGTCCTGTGGACCTACACCGGGACCTTCAGCGACATTCCCAAGGGCTACGCGGCGGCCAAGGCCATGTACGCCAAGGATGCGGTCGCCGTCTACAACATCGCCGGCCCCCTGGGACTGGGAATCAACCAGGCCGTGCAAGAGCTGGCCAGGGCCCGGGGCCTGAAGATGGGGCCGCCCTTCTGGATCGGTGTGGACGCCAACCAGGACTGGATCAACCCCGGCTTCGTCATCGCCAGCATGATGAAGCGGGTGGACAAGGGCGTCTACTTCACCACCAAGTGGGTGCGGGACGGGAGGTTCCGCGATCTGGTGAAGCAGAACAACGGCGTCCTGGTCCTGGGCATCGGCACGCGGGTGGCTGGGGCCCTGGCGGAGGGAATCTCCGTGAGCACGCTGGCGGACCTGGAAGAGTTCGTCAAGATGGGGGAAAACGCCCAGAAGCTAACGGGGAAGAAGGTCCTCCCCGCTCCCCCGGCAGAGATTCGCGCCCGGGTCAAGGCCATGCGGGACGCGCAGCCGCCGTGGATCTGGAGCGCGATGGCCGAGCTGGAGCGGGCGATCCGGGAGGGCAAGGCGGTCGTCCCCCTGGTGATCACCAAGCCGGACATCGAGAAGTGGCGTAAGGAGCTGGGCTAGGCCGGTCACGGCGTGACCGCCTGGGGCAGGTCGGCGGATCGGGCCACCACGGGCCGGAGAGGCCGGCCTGCCCGTTTAATTGCGCCTCCCGCCACTCGCCAGGGCGCAATGGGCGCGCCACCGGAGGCGGGCCAGGCAGGGGCGCGTGGGGACGGGCGGTGATCCGGATGCACTCGCAGCTGCACGTTGAGATGCGCGGCATCCACAAGGTCTACGCTGATGGGACGGTCGCCCTGCGGGGCGTGGACTTCCACCTGCGCCGGGGGGAGATCGTCGGTCTGCTGGGCGAGAACGGGGCGGGCAAGACCACCCTGATGAAGATCCTCTCAGGGCTGCTGCGGCCCACGCGGGGGGAGCTGGTGGTCCAGGGGCGGACCGTGCAGTTTCGCAACCCCGACGACGCCCTGCGAGCCGGCATCGGCATGGTGCACCAGACCTTCACCCTGGTCCCGCCGTATACGGCCCTGCAGAACATCGTCCTGGGACAGGAGGAGGCCGCCCCCCTGGCCCCGCTGCGGGTGCAGGTGGCGCAGCAGCGGGTCTCCCAGCTGCTGGCCCAGACCGGTCTTGCGGTCCCCCTGGACGTCCCGGTGGAATCTCTGCCCATCGGGGTACAGCAGCGCGTGGAGATTCTCAAGGTCCTCTACCGCGGCACCTCGGTACTGATCCTGGATGAACCCACCTCCGCCCTGACGCCCACCGAGGTCGGCGATCTCTTCGACTTTCTCGGGCGGCTGAAGGCCGGCGGCACCACCATCGTCTTCATCACGCACAAGCTGCGGGAGGTGCTGGAGATCTCCGACCGTATCGTTGTCCTGCGCGCCGGGCAGGTAGCGGGGGAAGTCCCGGCGGAGGGGGCGTCCGCGGAGGACCTGGCGGAGCTGATGGTGGGCCGGAAGATCGTCCCCCGGGTCAGCCGCTCCGCCCGGCCCGCAGGGGAGCCGGTGCTTGCCGTGCGGGACCTGCGTGTGCTCAACGACCAGGGAGGAGTGGCGGTGCGGGGGCTCGGCTTCGAGGTGCGGGCGGGAGAGATCTTCGGCATCGCCGGGGTGGAGGGCAACGGACAGAGCGAGCTGGTGCAGGCCCTCACCGGCCTGCGGCCGCCGGCCGGAGGCGAGCTGGTGCTGAACGGCACCCGCGTGGCGCACCTCCACCCCCTGGCCCTCTACCGGCAGGGGGTCTGCCACATCCCGGAGGACAAGGCCCGCTTCGGCCTTGCCCTCAACTTCGACCTGGCCGAGAACGCCATCCTCAGCCGGCAGGCGGAACCCGTCTTCCTCCGCCCTATGGGCCGGCTGCACTGGACCCGTATCCTGGCCTACGCCCGGCAACTGGTGGAGCGGTTCAACGTGATCGCCCCCGGGATCCGCGCCGCGGTACGCAGCCTGAGCGGAGGCAACCAGCAGCGGCTGCTGGTGGGCCGTGAGCTTAGCAAGCAGCCGGTGCTGGTGGTGGCCATGCACCCCACCCGCGGCCTGGACATCGCCTCCACCGTGTACATCCGGGAGCTGCTGGTGCAGATGCGGGACCAGGGAAAGGGCGTCCTCCTGGTCTCGGCCGACCTGGACGAGATCCTGGAGCTCAGCGACCGCATCGCCGTCATGTACGAGGGGGCGTTCATCGGCACGGGGACGGCGGAGGAGTTCAGCCGGGAAGAGATCGGCCTGATGATGGGAGGCGTCGTCCCGCGGGGCCGCCAGTGAGCGCCCGCCTCCGCCTTCCCCGACCACTGGTGGAATCGCTGGCCACCATTGCCGTCGGCCTGGTGGCTGGTGGCCTGCTGATGCTCGTCTTCGGCAACAACCCGCTGCGGGCTTACCAGGCCCTGTTCGTGGGCGCCTTCGGCAGTCTGGAGGACGTGCTGGAGACGCTGGCCTTCGCCACCCCGCTGATGCTCACCGGCTTGACCTTTGCGGTGGGGGTTCGGGCGGGGCTTTTCAACATCGGGGCGGAAGGGCAGATGTACCTGGGTGCGGTGGGCGCCACCTTTATCGCCGGGACCTTCCCACTGCCGCCGCTTCTGCACGTGGCCACAGCTACGCTGGTGGCCATGCTGTGCGGGGCGCTATGGGCGCTGCCCCCAGCCCTGCTCAAGATCTGGCGGGGCGTCCACGAGGTTATCTCCACCATCATGTGCAACTGGATCGCCTTCCACCTGTCCACGTACCTGGTCATCTACTTTCTCACCGGGGCGGGACGCGCCGACTCTACACGCCCCGCCCTCCCCACCGCCCGTTATCCAGTTCTCTTCGCCGAGTCCACGCTGACGGCCGTCATCTTCGTGGCGGTGGCCTTTTGCCTGGTGGTCTACCTGTACCTCTGGGGGACGCGGGCCGGCTACGAACTCCGTCTGGCCGGCGAGAACCCGGAGGCCGCGCGCTACGCCGGCGTCCACGCCGGTCGGGCCATGCTTCTTAGCTTCGGCATGGGCGGCCTCGCCGCGGGGCTGGCCGGGGCCAGCCAGATCATCGGCCGGCCCCCCGCCTGGTCTCTCTACGCCACGCTGGGCAACGTGACCACTCTGGGTTTCGACGGCATCGGCGTCGCCCTGGTCGGCCGCAGCCACCCTCTGGGCGGCATCCTCGCCGCCTTCCTCTTCGGCGCGCTGGCGCACGGGGGCCGCTTCATGGAGTACCACGCCGGCGTCCTCTCAGAGCTCGTCCGCGCCATCAACGGGCTGATCGTCCTCACCCTGGCCGTCCCTGAGCTCTGGGCGATCGTCCGGCGGAGGCTGGGACGGTGAGCGCGCGGGGGCGCCTGATTGCCACGCTTCTGGGCGCGGGTGCCGTGGCCTTCTTTGCCTCCGCCCTGCAGCGCCTGGGGCTGAACCCTCTCTCGCTGCTGGAGGCGGGCCTGCTGGCCATGACCCCGCTGGCGCTGGCCGCCGTCGGCGAATGCCTTAACGAGAAGGCAGGGGTGGTGAACATCGGACTGGAGGGCATCCTCCTGATCAGCGCCATCACCGGGGTGTGGGCGGCGGAGATCTTCGGCAGCGGCACGGCTGGGTTGCTGGGAGGGCTGGTCACCGGCGCGGTCATTGGGCTGGTTCTGGGGCTGGTCAGCGTCTACGGTCGGGCAGACCAGATCATCGCTGGCATGGGTCTCAACATCTTCGCCCTGGGCTTCGGCCCCTTCTTGCTGATCAGCCTGTGGGCCTTCCCCGGAATCCACCTCTTTCCGGAGGAGTTGATGGTGCCCCGCCTGCGGACGCCGATTGGCGGCATCAGCCCGGTGACCATCGCCGCCGTGGCCGTCGCTGTCCTGGCCCACCTCCTCCTGCACCGCACGGTGCTTGGGTTTCGCATCCTGGCCGTGGGGGAGAAGCCGGAGGCGGTGGATGTGGCCGGCCTGCGGGTGGACCGGCTGCGGCTGCTCACCAGTACGCTGGGCGGGGCGCTGTGCGGTGCGGGCGGGGCCTTCCTCCCCCTGGCCTGGTTTGGAGGAGTGGTGAAAGAGATCTCCGCCGGCCGGGGCTTCATCGCCCTGGCCTGCGTGGTCTTTGCCGGCCTGGAGCCGCTCCTGGCCCTGGGCGCAGCCTTCCTCTTCGGCTTCGCCGAGGGGTTCTCCTACGCTGTCGCCGTCACCCCCGGGGTCAAGGAGCGGATCCCGTTCTACTTCGTCAGCATGGTGCCGTACGTGACCACCCTGGTGGTGGTTGCCCTGGTCATCGGCCAGCGCCGCTTTCCCCGCACCATCGGCCGACCTTATGTTCGGGAGTGACCGCCTCCCCCGGCCTGCTGCGGGGGTATTCGAGATGCCGGGGGGCGATGTCGCGCCGGCGCGTCGCTACGGAGGTTCAGGGGCGGGGGAGTGGTCCCGCAGGAGGCGCTCCAGCGCCTCCAGGCCCACCAGCACCTCGCGCGGGCTGCTCCCCCGGGCCGGCCCTACGATGCCGCGCGTCTCCAGCTCGTCGATCAGCCGTGCCGCGGTGACGTAGCCGATGCGCATCTTCCGCTGCAGCAGGGAGACCGAGCCGTAGCCTGCGCGGACCACGAGGCGCGCAGCCTCTGCCAGGCGTGCATCATCCGCTCTCCCCTCCCCCGCCGCGCCCATCTGCCCCGCCGTCACCAGGGTCTGGTCGAAGACGGGCCGGCCCTGTCCGCGCCACCAGTCCACCAGAGCCTGGATCTCGGCGTCGGCGATGAAGGAGCCCTGGGCGCGCACGGGACGCGCCGCCCCCATGGGCAGGAAGAGCATGTCTCCCCGGCCCAGCAGCTTCTCCGCCCCCGGGCCGTCGATGATGGTGCGGCTGTCCACCTGGCTGCTCACCGCAAAGGCGATGCGCGAGGGGATGTTGGCTTTGATCAGCCCGGTGATCACGTCCACGGAGGGACGCTGCGTGGCCACCACCAGGTGGATGCCGGTGGCCCGCGTCATCTGCGCCAGGCGGACGATCACGTCTTCAAAGTCCGCCGGGGCTACCATCATCAGATCGGCCAGCTCGTCGATGACGATAACGATGAAGGGGAGTGGGGCCACGTCGCCCAGGGCGTTGTAGGCCTGGATGTTGCGCACCCCGGCCTCGGCGAAGCGGGTGAACCGCTCCTCCATGACCCGCAGCATCTCCCGCAGCGCCCCGGCGGCGGCCCGCGGGTTGGTTACCACGGGGACCAGGAGGTGCGGGACCTCGTTGTAGTTGGTCATCTCGATCCGCTTGGGGTCGATCATAACAAAGCGTACGTGGTGCGGAGTATAGCGAAAGAGGAAGCTGGCGATGATGGCGTTGAGGGCCACGGACTTGCCCGAGCCGGTCGCTCCGGCGATGAGCAGGTGCGGCATCTCCGTCAGGTCGGCCACGATGGGGTGACCGGCGAGGTCCTTGCCCAGCGCCATGACCAGCGATCCCTTGGCCGTCTGGAAGACCGGAGAGGAGAGGATCTCCTTGATGTGCACCAGGCTGCTCTTCTGGTTGGGGACCTCGATGCCCACCGCAGACTTGCCCGGGATGGGCGCCTCGATGCGCACGCTGGGGGCCGCCAGGTGCAGGGCGATGTCGCTGGTCAGGCTGGCGATGCGCTGCACTTTCACCCCCGGCGCCGGCTGCACCTCGAAGCGTGTGACCACCGGCCCCTGCTCCCAGTGCACGACCTTTGCCTCCACGAGAAAACTGGCCAGCGTCTGCTCCAGTGCCCGCGCCGTCTCTGCGGGGTCGGCGCGCTGGCCGCGGGCACTCCTGGGCAGCTCGCCCAGCAGCGCCAGTGGCGGCAGCTCGTAGCTGGCCGCCGGCTCGGGCAGCAGTGACTCCTGGACCACCCGTTCCCTGGCGCGTCTCCGCCGCGCCGTCGGCGGGGTCTGCGCCTCCTCTCCGCCCCCGGCGGCCACTCCGGCGGGCACGGGCGCAGGGGCGACGGGCGCCTCCTGCGGGAGCGGTCCGGTGGATGCAGCCGGTGGACCTCCGGCTTCCAGAAGAGGAGGAGACGCAGGAGCAGGGGCTGCTTCCCTCAGTGCCGGCCGGGAGGCCTGTAGCCAGCGGGAGACACCCTTTCGGGCGTGGACCAGCCCGTGGCCAGCCCTAGTGAACGCCCGGCGGCCTGTGGAGGCGGCGGATGCGGCGGCGTCGCGGATAGTCGCCCACCCCATTCGGACGGCCCGCCGTCCGCCGCGGCGCAGCGCGCGCGCCCCTCCCTCTGCCGCCCTGAAGAGCACTTCAACCAGCCGGGCCGGGGACACCTGGAAGAACCGCAGGAGGGCAACTCCGGCCAGCAGCACGACCAGCGCCCAGGTCCCGGCAACGCCCACCAGGGCGCGCCCCGCCCACACCAGGGCCGCACCCAGCAGCCCCGTCCCCTGCCCCGCGCGCCCCGCTGCGAACTCCGAGCCAGGGGGCACCCGGCCGTGAGCAGCGGCGGCGGCGGCCAAGCCGGCGAGCAGCAGCCCCTGCGCCCGAGGGGTGACGCGCACCCGCCCGCGAGCGGCCACAAGCGCCATCCCTCCCAGAAGCAGCGCGACGGGCAGCGCTGCCGCGGCCTGCCCCAGAATGAGCCGCTGCCACCGGCCCAGCAGGAGGGCGACGCCGGTGGCCCGGGGAAGGAAGCTGAGGGCAAGGATCAGAGCCCCAACCAACAGCAGCAGCCCGGTGCCGGCGCGGCGAGGGGGAGCCCTTCTGCGACGCTTCGCCATTTGCGGCCTCAGCGGAAGGTGCTCAGGAGGACGGCCAGTCCCACCGCCCAGCAGTAAGCGGCGAAGGCCGCCAGACGGCCACGCCGGACGACCTGGAGCAGCCAGCGTATGGCTGCAGCCCCAAAGACGGCGGAGACGGCAAAGCCCACCACCAGCTGGCCCGGGGTGTATCCCAGCCCGGCGGCGGCGGGGAAGTCCCGCAGGGAGAACAGGCCGGCAGCAGAGATCGCCGGGATGGCCGCCAGAAAGGAGAAGCGGGCCGCCTCCTCTCGGGTCAGCCCCGTCCACATGGCAACCGCGATGGTGATTCCGGAGCGGGAGATCCCCGGCACGATGGAGATCCCCTGGGCCAAGCCCACGGCGGCCGCGGTTCGGATCGTCATCTGGGACATCGCCAGTCCGCCGCGCTCCCGGGCCAGCGCCAGTATCACCCCGGTGAGAAGGAGCTGGATCGCCGTGCCGCGGACCGAGTGGAACATGCGCTCAAGCGGCCCGGCGAAGGCCAGGCCGATGACCCCGGTGATGGCCGTGGCCAGGAGGAGCAGCCAGCCCACCCGCAGGTACGGATCCCGCTCCCTCTGCCGGCCCGCCCCAGGGCCCGCCCCACCTGTGTGCCGCGGCTGTCCCTGCGGGGACGCGGCGGCGCTGCCTGCGGCACCCGCTGGACCCCGCCCCAGGAACGCCCGCCAGATCCGCTGCAGGTCGGGCCAGAAGAGGACGGCGGCCGCCAGTGCCGTGCCCAGGTGCAGCACCGCTTCCAGGAGCACGCCGGGCCGCGGGATCCCCAGAAAGTGCTCGGTGAAGACCAGGTGGGCGGAACTGCTGACCGGCAGGAACTCGGTGAGGCCCTGGACGATCCCGAGGATGATCATCTGCATCATCGGCTGCTCCGGCGGAGGGTCCGGCTCCAGGCGAAACCACGTTCGATTGTAGGGCATTCGCCGGGCCTGAGCCACTCCCTGCACCCGGCGGTGGTGGAGACCGCAGGAGCCTACCTGTTGGCCGTTGTCTCCTCCGCAGCCTTGAGAGCCAGGAGGCGGCGGACCTGGCGGATGTCCCGCCGCAGCACTTCCGGCCGCAACCCGTAGAGCGCTACCGCGGGATGGTACAGCGGCAGGATGGTGAATCCTTCTGCCTGAAACGGCCGGCCGTGCACCCGGGCGATCTTTTCCCCGGGCCGGAAGGCCTGCAGCGCATGCGTCCCCAGCGTTACCACCAGCCGCGGCCGGATGATGGCCAGCTGCTGCCGCAGCCAGGGGAGGCAAGCGGCGACCTCGCTGCGCCGGGGCGCGCGGTTGGGCCCGCCGCGGCGGTCGGTGGGGTGCGACTTGACCACGTTGGTGATGTAAACTTCCTCCCGCTGCAGGCCCGCTGCCTCCAGCAGGCCGTCAAGCACCCTCCCGGCGGCACCGACGAAGGGCCGGCCCTCCGCGTCCTCCTGCCGCCCGGGGGCTTCGCCCACGATCATGACCTCGGCCCCTGCTGGTCCCTCGCCGGGGACGGCGTTGGTCCGGGTGCGCCACAGCGGACAGCGGGCGCAGTTCTGGATTTCCCGGTGCAGGGCCGCCAGCGCCCGCGCCTGGTCCTGCACTCGCGCCCGGGTCCTGCTGGCCCCGGGGGCTGCGGACGCACCCATCAGCCTGCCCCAGGTACGCTCAGGCAGCCACCGGCAACAGGGCCAGGTCCTGCAGCACGCCCCGGATCTGCTCCTGCTCCCTGGGCGTTGCCTCCACCAGAGGCAGCCGCGGGGCGCCCACGTCGAATCCGGCCAGGCGCAACGCGGCCTTGAGCGGCACGGGATTGGTGGTGATGAAGAGTACCTTAAAGAGCGGCCACAGCCGCAGGTGGATCTCCAGTGCCCGGCGCACTTCTCCGGCGAGGAAGGCGCGGATCATCTGGCCGATCTCCTCTCCCACTAGGTGGCTGGCCACGCTGACCACCCCCACCCCGCCCACCGCCAGCATGGGCAGGGTGAGGCTGTCGTCCCCCGAGTAGAGGAGGAAGTGGGGCGGGGTGCGCTTGCGCACCTCGGAGGCCTGGTCCAGGCTGCCGCTGGCCTCCTTGATCGCCACAATGTTGGGGACCTGGGCCAGACGGGCCACCGTCTCCGGAAGGCAGTTCACCCCCGTGCGCCCGGGGATGTTGTAGAGGATAACCGGCAGTGCCGTGGACTCGGCGACCGTGCGGAAGTGGGCGTAGAGCCCCTCTTGCGAGGGCCGGTTATAGTAGGGGTTGACCAGCAGCAGGCCATCTGCCCCGGCCCGCTCTGCCTCCCGGGAGAGGTGGATGGAGTGGGCGGTGTCGTAGGTGCCGGTTCCGGCGATCACCTTCGCCCGTTCCCCCACGGCCTGTTTGACCGTGCGGAACAGCTCCACCTTCTCCTGGTCGGAGAGAGTCGGCGACTCCCCCGTGGTTCCCGCCACCACCAGGCTCTCCGACCCATGATCTGTCAGGCGGCGGGCCAGCTCGGCGGCCCGCTCGTAGTCCACCCGGCCCTCCCGGTCAAAGGGAGTGGCCATGGCCGTGATCACGTGCCCGAACTGCGCCATCTCTCTCCCTCCCCACCCGGGCTCAGCCCGGCGCCTCCTGCTCGGAGGTCACCTGCTCGCCCAGCCCGAACTCGTCGTGCAGCGCCCGCAGCGCCCGCTCCATCTGCTCCCGCCGCACCAGGCAGGAGATGGTGGTGTGTGAGTCCGCAGTCTGCAGCACCTCCGCCTCGGCCCGCTGCAGGGCCCGCAGCACCCGGGCCATCACCCCCGGCACCCCCCGCATGCCCGCGCCGATGATGGAGACCTTGGCGCAGGGCCGGGTGATGGTCACCTCGTACCCTTCCCCGCGCAGCAGGCCGGCGGCGCGCTCGTACACCTCCTCCTTCACCGTGAAGGCCAGGACATCCGGCATCAGGGTGATCAGGTCGATGCTGATGCCCTCCGCGGCCAACCGCTGCAGGGCGCGCAACGGCTGATCCTGCGTCTCCCCCGGCCGCCGCTGCAGCCGCAGCTGCACCACGTCGGGGAGGTGGGCCAGGGCGATGACGGGGCGCCCGTCGCTGATGGGAACGCCCAGTTCCGGTCCGCGCACCAACAGTGTCCCTCCTGTCGTCGAGCCGAGTTGTTTGATCACCACGCGTACGCCGTGCGCCCGGCCGATGTCCGCAGCGCGCGGGTGGATGATCCTGGCACCGAGCGCCGCCATCTGGGAGACCTCGTCGTAGGAGATCTCCCGGATCACCCGGGCCTGGGGCACCACCTTGGGATCGGCGGTCATCACCCCGTCCACGTCCTTGTAGATCTCCACCAGGTCAGCGCCCAGCGCCGCTCCCAGGGCCACCGCGGTGGTATCGCTGCCCCCCCGCCCCAGCGTCGTCACCTCGCCATCTGCGGTGATGCCCTGGAAGCCGGCAACCACCGCGGTGCGCCCCGCCTCCAGGTGGCGGCGTACCGCCGCCGGGTTGACCCTCAGGATGCGCGCCTCGCCGAACTCGCCGGTCGTCTCGATGCCGGCCTGATATCCCGTCAGGGCCACCGCGGGGACATCCGCCCGTTCCAGGGTGTGGGCCAGCAGGGCCGTGGAGATGATCTCCCCGCAGGAGAGAAGCAGGTCCAGGGTGCGGGGGGAGACGTCGGGATCTACCCGCTGGACCAGGCCGAGCAGGGTGTCGGTGGAGTAGGGGTCGCCCTCCCGTCCGATGGCCGAGGCGACGACCACGACCTGGTGGCCCGCCTGGCGGGCGGCGATGACCTCCGCGGTCACCTGGCGGCGTCCCTCGGGCGTGGCCAGCAGGACCCCACCGAACTTCTGGACGATGATGCCCATCGGACTGGTACCCTGCGGGCTACGACGCTGCCGCGCCCCGCCGCAGGAGGCGCTGCTCCAGCAGCGTCTCGGCGATTTGCACCGCGTTCAGCGCCGCCCCCTTGCGCAGGTTATCCCCGGCCGCCACCAGCAGCAGTCCCGAGGGGTTGAATGGGTCGGGCCTGATCCGGCCCACGGAGATGGTATCCTCCCCGGCAGTCGCCAGAGGTGTGGGGAACCGCTCCTCCTGCGGAGCGTCCACCACTACCACCCCCGGGCTCGCCGCCAGGATGCGGCGCGCCTCCTCCGGCGGCAGGGGGCGCTCCAGATCCACGTGCACAGCCACCAGGTGGCCCACCAGCACGGGCACGCGCACCGTGGTGGGCAGAATGGGGAAGTCCGCCTCCATGATCTTGTGGGTCTCGGCGACGATCTTCAGCTCCTCCTCCGTGTAGCCGTCCCGCCCCCACTTCCACTGCGGGGTGACGTTGAAGGCCAGTGGGTTCCGCGTGCCGGCCAGGGACTCGATGCGCTCCAGGTCGCCCGCTGCCAGCGCCTCCGGGTCGTCCAGGAGGGCCCGTGTCTGCTCCAGGAGCGCTCGTACTGTGTCCGCTCCTCCGCCCGAGGCCGACTGGTAGGTGGCCACCACCGCGCGACGCACGCCCGCGGCCCGGTGCAGGGGATGCAGGGCCAGCACCAGCACGGTAGCGGTGCAGTTGGGATTAGCCACCACGCCCCGGTGGGTGCGCAGGGTGTGTGCGTTGACCTCGGGGATGACCAGCGGCACCCGGGGGTCCATGCGCCAGGTGGAGGAGTTGTCGACGACCACACCCCCGGCCTCCGCCACCGTCCAGGCGAAATGCCGGCTGGCGTCGTCTCCTCCCGCGAACAGCACCAGGTCCTGCTGGCACAGCCCTTCCGCCGAGGTCTCCTCGATCTCTACCTCGGTGTCACCGACAACCAGACGCCGCCCGGCGGAGCGCGCTGTGGCAAAGAGGCGCAGCCCCGCCAGCGGAAACCTCCGCTGCCCCAGGACCCGAATGATCTCCCGGCCGACGATCCCCGTGGCCCCGACAACCCCGACGCGAAGCCCGTCCGCTGCCACGATGCGCGCCCGTGCGATCTCCGAAGCCTCCGTCTCTCTCCCGATCTCAAGCTGCATTGATTCGCTGTGCCCCAGACGCGTTCCTTGGCGAATCCGCGGGAGGGCTAGAGGTCGAGGAGGTGCTCCAGTCCGTATACCAGGCCGCGCAGCTCCATCACCCGCCGGACAGCCAGGAGCAGGCCGGGCATGAAGGACTCCTCGCTGAACGAGTCGTGGCGGATGGTCAGGAGTTGTCCCGCTCCGCCGAAGATGACCTCCTGGTGGGCGATCAGGCCAGGAAGGCGGATGCTGTGCACCCGGACCCCGCTCACCGTCCCTCCGCGGGATCCCACCACCGCCTCCTCCTCCTGCACCTTGGGCGGGGGAGGCTCGCCGCGCGCCTGGGCGATCATCTGCGCGGTCTTGGCGGCGGTCCCCGAGGGGGCGTCTCGCTTGCGGTCGTGATGCAGCTCGATCACTTCCGCGTGGGGGAAGTGGCGGGCCGCCTTCTGGCTGAAATGCATCATCAGGACGGCGCCCAGGGCGAAGTTGGGCGCTATCACCGCGCCCAGGCTGTGGCGCGCGCAGAGGGCGGTGAGGTCCTCTACGGCCTCCGGTGGCAACCCGGTAGCCCCTACCACCGGCCGCACACCGTGGGCCACCGCGGCGCGGGCGTGAAGGGCCGCACTCTCTCCCGGCGCGAACTCCACCAGGACGTCCGCCGGCGTTCCGGCCAGCAGGCGGTCTGGGTCGGCGCCGATGATTACCCCCAGGGCTCCTATCCCCGCCACCACCCCGGCGTCCTCACCCAGGCCGCGAGAGCGTCCCAGCGCGCCGACCACCCGCAGATCGGCCTGTGCGCTCAGGGCGCGCACCGTCGCACGGCCCATCCTGCCGGCCGCGCCGCTGACAATCACCCGGATCGGATCCACGGTTTAGGTGGTGGCGGTGCTCTCAGCGCGGAAGGCCTCCTGCAGGGCGGCCGCCAGGCGGCCGTCGTTGCGGAAGGGGCCGATGGCCGCCATCGCCATGCGCTGGGGCACCAGGACCTCTTGGGCCATGGCCTGCACCTGCTCGGTTGTGACGGCGTCGATACGCGCCAGGAACTCGTCCAGGGAGATCTGCCGCCCGTAGTAGATCTGGGAGCGGGCCAGGCGGGACATCCGGCTGCCGGTCGACTCCAGGGAGAGCATCACCGCCCCCTTGTACGATTCCTTGGCCCTCTGGAGCTCCGCCGGAGAGATCCCGTCTTTGATCTTCTCGATCTCCTGGAGGATGAGCGTGGTGACCTCGGGCGCGGCGGAGGGGCTCATCGCCCCGTAGATGACCAGAAGGCCGCCCTCCCGGTAGGCGGTGTGGTAGGAGGTGATGGTGTAGACCAGGCCGCGCTTCTCCCGGATCTCCTGGAAGAGACGGCTACTCATTCCCCCGCCTAGAATGTTGTCCAGGATGGCCAGGACGTGCCGCCCGTCGTCGGCCGCCGGCAAGCCCCGCGCTCCCAGCGTCAGGTGCACCTGCTCGGTCTCCTTGGGGCGCAGGGCGATGTCCGGCCGGGCCACGGGCGGCTCCAGAGGCAGGGGCGGCGCCGCGCCCTCCCACCCGCCCAGCGCGGCGGACACCATCTCCACCACCTGGGCGTGGGTGACGTCCCCGGCCACGGCGACCAGGACGTTGTTAGGACGGTAGCGGCGCTCTCGGTAGGAAAGGAAGTCCTCCCGCGCCAGGCGGCGCACCGTCTCCACGTAGCCGATCACCGGCCGCCCCAGGGGATGGCCGTTCCAGATGGTCTGGGCGAAGAGGTCCTGCACCAGCTCGTCGGGCGAATCCTCGTACATCTTGAGCTCTTCCAGGATCACCTGACGCTCCCGCTCCAGCGCCTCCGGGTCCAGCGCCGCACGCAGCAGCATGTCCGCCATCAGCTCACACACCTGCGGCAGGTGCGGCGCCAGCGCCTTGGCGTAGAGCACGGTGGCCTCGCGGTCGGTGAAGGCGTTCAGTTGGGCCCCGATGGCGTCGGCGGCCTGGGCGATCTCCAGCGCGGTGCGGGTGTGCGTACCCTTGAAAAACATGTGCTCCAGGAAGTGAGAGATGCCCGCCTCCGCGTCCTCCTCGGAGCGGGAGCCGGCGCCGATCCAGATTCCCATGGCGGCCGTGCGCACCTGGGGCATCCGCTCCGTGAGGACCTGGATGCCGTTGGACAGCACCGTGTGCTCGATCGCCTCGCCGACCGTAGCCATGGCCTCACCCATCTGCGCGGCCTGCACGCGGGGAAGCCCCGCCGTGGGAGCGCCCTCCGTCCTAGCCGCCGGGCGGGCCCCCGCCCGATTGATCGCTGCGGCCGGGAGCCGGCCCCCGCCCGCCGCCCGGCCGTGCCCCCGGTCTCCCCGTGGCGCCAGAGCCTTGTGGCCTGCCGCCGGCCGAGCTGCGGTCCCCGCGCCGGCGGCGCCGTGGCCCACCCGCGCGTCCCCGAGGCGCCGCCGGCTGCAGCTCGCCGGCGGGTTCCCCCTCGGCGGTCTTACCCACGCCCCGGCGGGTCAGGTTAATGCGCCCCAGGTTGTCGATCTCCTTGACCTTGACCAGCAGCTCGTCTCCGACCTTGACCACATCCTCCACCCGACCCACCCGGCCGTCGGCCAGCTCGGAGATGTGCACCAGGCCTTCCTTCCCGGGCAGGACCTCCACGAAGGCGCCGAAGTTCATCAGCCGCGTCACCCGGCCCAGGTACATCTCGCCCACGCGCACCTCGCGCACGATTTCCTCGATCATCTGCATCGCCCGGCGCGCCGCCTGCTCGTCTACCGAGGCGATGTGCACCTTGCCGTCCTGCTCGATGTCGATCTTGGCGCCGGTTTCGGCAGTGATCCGGTTGATCACCTTGCCGCCCGGGCCGATCACCTCGCGGATCTTCTCCGGGTTGATCTCGATGGTCAGGATGCGCGGCGCGTAGGGGGAGAGCGTGGTCCGCGGCGCGGGGATGACCTCCAGCATCCGGTCCAGGATGAACAGGCGGGCCTGCCGCGCCTGCGCCAGTGCCCGGGCCAGCAGCTCCCGGGAGAGCCCCTTGATCTTGATGTCCATCTGCAGCGCCGTCACCCCGTCCCGCGTCCCGGCCACCTTGAAATCCATGTCGCCCATCTGGTCCTCCATCCCCAGGATGTCCGTGAGGATGGCAGCACGGCCGGAGGCATCGGTGACCAGCCCCATGGCGATCCCGGCAACGGCGGCCTTGATGGGGACCCCGGCGTCCATCAGCGCCAGAGTGGAGCCGCAGACCGAGGCCATGGAGGTGGACCCGTTGGACTCCAGCACCTCGGAGACCAGGCGGATGGTGTAGGGGAAGGCCTCCTCCGGCGGGATGGCCCAGGCCAGCGCGCGCTCCGCCAGGGCGCCGTGGCCGATTTCCCGCCGACCCGGGCCGCGCAGCGGCCGGACCTCGCCCACGGAGAAGGGCGGGAAGTAGTAGTGGTGCATGAAGCGTTTGCGCTCGATGATACCCAGGTTGTCCAGCAGCTGCTCGTCCTCACCAGTGCCCAGCGTGGCCACCGTGAGCACCTGGGTCTGCCCCCGCTGGAAGAGCCCCGACCCGTGAGCCCGGGGCAGCAGGCCCACCTGGATGGTCAGGGGCCGGATGTCGGTGGGCCCCCGGCCGTCGGGACGCCGCCCCTCGTCAAGGATCCGCCGCCGCACCTCCGCCTTGGTCAGGGCGTACACCAGGTCACCCACCTCCGCCGCCCGCTGCGCGAACAACTCCGGTGACCGCTCGGCGAGCTGGGCGGCCACCGTCTGCTGTACGTCCCGCAGGGCCTCCTCCCGGGCCAGCTTCTCCGGGTGGGCCAGAGCCTGGACGATCAGCGGCAGAGCGGCCTCCCGCACCGCCGCCTCCAGGGCTGGGTCGGGCGCCGCAGCCAGGGTGACCTCGCGCCGCGGCTTGCCTACCATCTCCACCAGACGCTGCTGGATCTCCACAATGCGGCGGATCTCGGCATGGGCCACGTCGAACGCAGCCAGGATCTGTTCCTCGGGCACCTCCTTGGCCCCGGCTTCCACCATGATGATGGCGTCCGCGGTCCCCGCCACCACCAGGTCCAGGCGGCTCTGCTCCTCGATCTGCCGCAGCGTGGGGTTGATCACGAACCGGCCGTCGATCAGCCCCACGCGTACCGCTCCCACCGGCCCCTCGAAGGGCAGCCCGGCGACCATGAGGGCAGCGGAGGCTCCGTTGACCGCCAGGATCGCCGGGTCGTTCTCCTGGTCGGTGGACAGGACGGTGGCGATGACCTGGACGTCGTTGCGAAAGCCCTGGGGGAAGAGGGGCCGGATGGGACGGTCCATCAACCGGGCGGTGAGCACCGCCGACTCTCCGGGCCTCCCCTCGCGCTTGAAGAAGCCGCCGGGGATCTTGCCAGCCGCGTACATCTTCTCCTCGTAGTCGCAGGTCAGGGGGAAGAAGTCGATCCCCTCCCGAGGTTGCGGCGACGCGGTGGCCGTCACCAGGACCATGCTGTCCCCGTAGCGGATCACCACAGCGCCGTCAGCCTGCCGGGCCAGCAGCCCGGTTTCAAAGGACAGGCTGCGGCCGCCGACCTGAATCTCTACCTGGTGTTGCATGGACACAACCATTCACCGATGACCTCCTGCGGATGGGCGCATAGCCCCTGACATGACGGGAGCGGGGAGATCCCCCGCCCGACCGTCTGCGCGTCCGATTTCTTGCCTGGGGACCCTCATCCCCGCAGCCCCAGCTTCTCCACGATACGCCGGTAGCGCTCCGGATCGGAGCGCTCCAGGTAGGCGAGCAGCCTGCGGCGCTTGCCCACCATCTTGAGGAGCCCGCGGCGGGAGTGGAAGTCCTTCTTGTGCACCTTCAGGTGCTCGCTCAGCAGGGTGATCCGCTGGGTGAGCAGGGCGATCTGCACCTCGGGGGAGCCGGTGTCCCCTTCGTGACGCCGGTGCTCGGCGAGAATGGACTGCTTCCTGTCGCGGTCGAGGCTCACTGGGCGCTCCTCCGATCCCCCGCCGGGTCCCTGGCCTCCGCGGGGTGGCAGGGGCGGCAATATACATAACGCCCGCAGCCGAGAGGCCGTCGGAGCGTCGGCGCTCCCAGCCGGGGCCACGCGTATTGTAGCACAGGCCGCCCGGCCGCGGCAAAACCCCGTCATCCGAGGCGATCCGGCTCTTCCGGCCCCAAGGCGTCCGGGGTGTGGAAAAAGGCGCGCACCTGGGCCACGTCCGCTTCTATCTGACGGACCAGGTCAGGGATGCCGCCGAACGCCGCCTCGTCCCGCAGGCGTCTCTCGAACAGGAGTTCGACCTCCCGCCCGTAAAGGTCGCCGTCAAAATCCAGGAGAAAGGCCTCCACCACCAAGTCTCCTTCGCCGAAAGTGGGCCTGGTGCCCACGCTTACAGCGGCAGGGACCACCTGCTTCCCTACGCGCGTCCGGGCGGCGTAGATCCCCCTGCCCGGTAGCACCTTGTCCGGGTGGACAGCCAGGTTGGCCGTGGGAAATCCAAGTGCCCGTCCCCGTCCCCCTCCCCGCACGACCCGGCCGCGGACCGCGTACGGCCGGCCCAGGAACGCCCTGGCTTCCTCCGCCCTGCCCGCCCGCACCAGGCGGCGGATCAGGGTGCTGCTCACCAGGACCCCTCCGATGCGCACCGCTGGCACGACAGCCACAACGAATCCCAGCCGCTCCCCCCGGGCCCAGAGCAGTTCCACGGTCCCCTGGCGGTCCCTCCCGAAGGTATAGCTTGAACTGACGACCACCCCGCCTCCGGCAGCGATCCCGGCCAGCATCTCCAGCCACCGCTCCGCCGGGGTCTGGCGCAGGGCCTCGTCGAAGCGGACCACCACGGCGCCGTCCATCCCCTCCGCGGCAAACAGCTCCAGGCGCTCCTCGATGGTCGTGAGCAGGACAGGCTCCGGCGTCGGGGCGATGACCCGCTGGGGATGCGGTTCGAAGGTCAGCGCCAGGTGGCGCCCCCCTGCGGATGCAGCCAGTTCTCGGGTCCTGGCCAGGACCGCCCGGTGGCCCAGGTGGACTCCGTCGAACATCCCCAGCGCCAGGTAGGTGGGGCGGGCACTGCGCGGAACCGCGTCCAGTCCGTGGTAGACCTCCATGGGGAATCCGAAACTAGCGGCCGCGCAGCACCTTGAACGGCCGCAGGCTCCCGCCCTCCACCCGGGCCAGGGCGACCAACCCGCTCTGATCCCGCAACCTGATGGGCGCATCCCGCGGCAGGCGCTGCCAGTTGGGCACCCGGAACAGCGGGAGGGGGAGCCCGTCAAGCACGGAGAGACGCTGCGCCGGAAGGAGCTGTACCGCCGGCAAGTCCGCCAGGGCGTCGTCCATGGAGAGGAGCGCCTCCTCCAGCCGACCCTCCGCCTGCAGCCCGGAGAGCTCCTCCAGTGTGCGGCTGGCTCCCAGGGAGAACCTCCCTACCCGCAGGCGCAGCATGAACGAGGCATAGGCCCCCACCCCCGCCATCTCGCCGATGTCCCGTGCCAGGGCGCGCACGTAGGTGCCCTTGCCGCACTCCACCTCCAGGAGTGCCCGGGGACGCGCCCCCGGCCAGAACCGCAACAGTCGCAGACGGGAGATGCGCACCCGGCGCGGCCGGACAGCCACGGCCTCCCCGCGGTGGGCACGTCGGTAGAGGGGGACGCCGCCCACCTTAACGGCGGAGGTCATGGGAGGGAGCTGATCAATCTCCCCCAGGAACTGTGGCAGGAGGTCGGCGAGCTCCTCCTCGCTCAGGCCGGAGGCATCCGCGGTCGAGGTCACCTCGCCGAAGGCATCTCCTGTTGCCGTGGCCACCCCGAAGGTGACCTCGAAGCGGTAGGCCTTGTCCGCCTCGGTGAGGAACTCGGCGATGCGCGTGGCCCGCCCCAGCACCAGCACCAGAACCCCGGCGGCTCCCGGGTCGAGGGTCCCGGTATGCCCCACACGACGCTGTCCAACCAGTCGACGGACGGCGTCGACCACATCGTGCGACGTCATGCCCGTGGGCTTCAGGACGTTGAGCACCCCGTCCACGCTAACGCCTCCCCGGCTCCCCCTCCCGCCGCAGCTCGGCTTCCGCGGCGGCCAGAACCCTGGGAACCGCCTCGGCCAGCGGGCCCGGCAGGACGCACCCGGCGGCCCCGCAGTGGCCTCCCCCGCCAAAGCGCTCGGCGATGGCGTGGGCCCGGGCGCCATCCCGCGCGCGGATGCTCACCCGCACTTCCCCCCCGCTCTCCTCAAAAAGAATGGCCACCCGCACCCCCTGCAGCGTACGCAACGTCCCCGCGATTCCCCCGCTGTCGTCTGGACCTGCTCCCGCGGCGCGCATCAGCGTCTCGTTCAGGGTGCTGTAGGCCAGCGCTCCGTCCGCCGCCACAGCGGTGCGCAGCAGCGCGTAGCCCAGCAGGCGGGCGGAGGCCAGGGAGCGGCGCTCATACACCGCCGCGACGATCTCCCCCAGCGGGGCCCCCGCGTCCATCAACCGTGCCGCCAGACGCAGCGTCCCCGGGTGCACCGTAGGGAAGCGGAAGGCACCGGTGTCGCTGACCAGGGCGGCCAGCAGGGCCGTGGCCATGGCCACATCCAGCGACACGCCCAGCTCCCCGATCAGCTCTGCAACCTGCTCCGCAACGGCGGCAGCGGCGGGGTCCCAGTCCTCGAGGTGCCCGTAGGAGACATGGCTCTGGTGATGATCGATGGCGATGACCAGTGGCGTGGCCAGCACCACGGGCGCAAACCGGCCGCAGCGCTGTGGAGTGCTGCACTCGATGGTGACGGCCGCGTCGAAGGCAGCATCCGGGGGGAGCTCGTGGACAATGCGCTCCGCCCCAGGGAGGAAGGCGAAGGCGGGCGGGAGGCCGTCCTCGCTGGCCACCACCACCCTCTTGCCCAGGGCTTCCAGGGCCAACGCCAGGGCCAGGGTCGAGCCCAGCGCATCCCCGTCGGGTGCGACGTGGCTGACCAGGAGGACCCGGGCGCTGCTATGGAGCGCCGCGGCGATCCGGGCGCGAGGTCCGGTCATGCTTCCCCTGGACAGGCGCAGCGGAACCACCGGGCTCCCCCGGGGCCTGCCCTGCAGCCGCGTCCTGTCGGGCCACCCGGCGCAGCAGGGCCACCACCCGAGTCCCCCGCTCGATGGACTCGTCCAGCCGGAAGAGGACCTCCGGCGTGTGCCGCAGGGAGACGCGCCTCCCCAGCTCGCTCCGCACGTAGCCCGCCGCCCGCTCCAGCGCCTCCATGGTCCGTCGCTTTGCATCCTGGTCGCCCAGGACGCTGACGAATATCTTGGCATGGCGCAGGTCGGCAGACAGTTGCACCTCGGTGACCGAGACGAAGCCGATGCGCGGGTCCCGCAGCTCCCGTTGCAGGATGGCACTCGCCTCCGCCTTGAGCAGCTCCTGGAGCTTCTCCCGTCGCAGGCCCATGGCCCTCAGAGGAACTCCACAGCGTAGTCGACCAGTTCCACCCTCGCCTCCCGCTCGATCAAACCGGTCACCCGGGAGAGGATCCGGGAGGCGTGTTCCGCAGCATCACTGACACAGGCAAACCCCAGCGTGGCCCGCCGCCAGCTCTCCTGCTGGTCCACCTCGGCGGCGGCCACGCGGTACTCCCGGCGAGCCCGCTCCAGCAGGCTCTGGACGACGCGCCGCTTGTCCTTCAGGCTGCGCGCATCCGCCAGGCGCAGCTCCACGCGCAGCACCCCGACGATCACCGCATCCAGTCCGGCGGCCCGGCCGGCTGCCTCACGCCGGGACTTCCTGGATCTCGTAGGCTTCGATAATGTCGCCCACCTTGATGTCCTGGAAGCGCTCCAGGCCGATGCCGCACTCGAATCCCTCCGCCACCTCGCGGACGTCCTCCTTGAAGCGGCGCAGCGAGGCCACCGCTCCCTGGTAGATGACCGTCCCCTCCCGTAGCAGGCGCGCGGCGGCTCCGCGCAGGATTCGGCCGCTGGTCACATAACACCCGGCCACGGTGCCAACGCGGGGCACGGTGAAGGTCTGCCGCACCTCCGCCTGGCCCAGCACCACCTCCAACGCCTGAGGAGGGCGCAGGCCGCGCACCACCGCAGCCAGATCGTCCAGGACGTCGTAGATGACGCGGTAGAGGCGAATCTCCACGCGCTCCTGCTCGGCCATGCGCCGCACCGCCGCCTCCGGGCGGACGTTGAACCCCACCACCAGCGCCCGGCTGGCCGCCGCCAGCATCACGTCGGACTCCGTGACGGGGCCCACGGCGGCATGCAGGATGGTCAGCCGGACCCCGGGCGCCTCCAGGCGACGGATCGCCTGCTGCAGCGCCTCCACCGAGCCGTGCACGTCCGCCTTGAGGATCAGGCGGAGTTCGCGCACCTCTTCCCCGGGCTGTTCCTCCAGCGCGGCGGGGCGCGGTCCGGTCTCGGCGGCGCGCCGCCGTTCCAGCCGCTCCGTCACCATGGCCCGGGCGAGCTTCTCGTCGCGCACCACCTCCAGGACGTCGCCCGCGCCGGGCAGGGACTCCAGCCCCAGGACCTCCACCGGCGTCGCCGGCCCGGCGCTGCCCACGCGCTGCCCGCGCTCGTCCAGGAGCGCGCGCACCCTCCCCCAGGTCTCACCTGCGACCACCACGTCGCCGATGCGCATGGTGCCCTCCTGAACCAGGACGGTGGCCACCGGCCCACGGCCCCGGTCCAGCCGGGTCTCCAGCACCACCCCGCGCGCTGGCCCCTCGGGGTTCGCCCGCAGATCGTGCAGCTCGGCCACCAGGAGGATCATCTCCAGGAGCTCTTTCAACCCCGTTCCCTGGCGGGCGGAGACCTCCACCGTGACGGTATCCCCACCCCACTGCTCGGGGACCAGCCCCAGGTCGGAAAGCTGCTGTCTCACCCGGTCAGGGTTCGCCTGGGGAAGGTCCACCTTGTTGATGGCCACGATGATGGGCACGCCGGCGGCCCGCGCGTGGTTCACCGCCTCGACGGTCTGCGGCATAACCCCGTCGTCTGCGGCCACCACCAGCACGGTGATGTCGGTCACCTGCGCGCCGCGGGCCCTAAGCGCGGTGAACGCCTCGTGGCCGGGGGTGTCGATGAAGACGATGCGCCGGCCGTCCACCTGCACCGTGGACGCACCGATGTGCTGGGTGATGCCGCCAATCTCCTGCGCCGCCACCGCGGTGGCTCGCAGGGCATCCAGCAAGGTGGTCTTGCCGTGGTCCACGTGTCCCATCACGGTGACGACCGGAGCGCGGGGGATGGCTCCCTCCCTGGCCGGGGCCACCCTGCGCGGCACCACCTCCTGGGCGACGTCCGGCTTGCGCACGGCCACGCCGAACGCCTCCGCAATGCGGAGGGCCACATCCTCGCTCAACACCTGGTTCACTCCAGCCAGGATGCCGAACTCCAACAGCTTGCGCACCACATCGCCCACCCCCACTCCCAGACGGGAGGCCAGGTCGCCCACGGCCACCGCGCCGGCCAGAGCGATCTCCGTGGGGAGGACTGCGGTGGGCTCTGCCGCCTCCGCCGGCCTGGGTTCAGCACGACGGGTCCTCCGCTCGGCGTGGAAGCGGCGCGGAGGCGGAGGGGGTGGCAGGCGCCGCTCCGGGCGCTTGGGCTCTGGTGGCTTGACCGGCCGTAGAGGAGGCACGACCGGCGGTGCCTCGCGGTCGGTCGGCTCAAAGATCTGGGAAATCTCCTCGGGCGGAGCTGCCTCCCGCACCTCCCGCACCGCCTCGCGCGACGGCGGCTTGACCGGAGCGATGCGAATGGGCGGAGCGGTCTCTGCCGGTTTAACCGGCGCCCGTAGTGCCGTGGGAGACGGTGGGGCCGCAGCGGCCGGCGGTGGCGGGACCGGAGCAGCGGGCGGCGGAGAGGCCGGGAGCGCGGGAGCAGGAGGAGCCGAGGGCGCAGATGCCGCCGGTGGCGCCTGGGCCGGCTGTGCTGCCGGCTCCACGACCACCTCCCCCGCGGCCTGCGCGGGGGGGACTGCCTGAGCCGGTGCGGGGGGCATGGCGGGAGCCTCGGCGGGCGGCGGGGGGGCAATCTTCCGGATGGAGATGATCCGCTCCCCCGTCGGCGTCTTTGCATCGGCCCGCAGAGGGGTGGCCGGGGGGGCCTCCCGAGCGGCCGCCGCCTGCTCACGCACCCGGCGCACCGTGGCCTCGTCCAGGGAGGAAGAGTGGCTCTTGGCCGGAACCTTCATCCGGCTCAGCAACGCCATGATTTCCTTGGTGCTCAGGCCCAGTTCCTTGGCCAGCTCGTAAACGCGCATCCCCTATCCCCTCGCCCTGCCCGCGGGCAGGCGAATGACCTTGGGCGCGGGTGGCACCGGCCGCTGCAGCAGCGCCCGCAGCTCCTCGCCGATGTGCGCCGGGAGTTCTACCTCCAGGGCCTGCTGCAGGCGCCGCTCGCGCAGGGCCAGCTCCACGCAGGCCTCGCGCGGGTCGACGTAGGCACCCCGCCCCGCCGCCTTGCCCGTGGGATCCAGCCGCACCTCGCCGGCGGGCGTGCGCACGACCCGCACCATCTCCCGTTTTGGCCGCGTCTCCCGACAGGCCACGCACATCCGCTGGGGCACCCGGCGCACTCGAGGCATCGGCCCTTCCGCCGCTACCCGGCGGCCCGCCTGGTCACCTCCTGCGTCGAGCCATCGACGCCACCGTCCCCGCCGGTGGCAGAGACCTCCGCCGGGACGGCCGAAGAGGCCGCAGGCTCACCAGCCGCAGCCGCCTTCCCCGTCGCCGCCTCCCCGCCCAGTTCCTCCGGTGGCAGGTCGATGAAGAGCTTCTGCGCCTCCAGCTCCTTCAACTGGGTCTCGCTCTTTATGTCGATGCGCCATCCGGTAAGCTTGGCGGCCAGGCGGGCGTTCTGCCCCTCCCGACCGATGGCCAGGGAGAGCTGGTGGTCGGGGACGATTACCTGCGCGGTCTTGGTCTCCTCGTTGATGTCCACCCGCACTACCTTGGCCGGGCTGAGCGCTGCGGCCACGAAGAGGGCGGCGTCGGCGTTCCAGGGAATGATGTCGATCTTCTCGCCACGCAGCTCATCCACCACGGCCTGCACCCGCGAGCCCTTGGGGCCGACGCAGGCCCCCACCGGGTCCACATTCTTGTCCCTCGAGGCCACGGCGATCTTGCTGCGAGCCCCGGCCTCGCGGGCGATGGCCTTGATCTCCACAATGCCTTCGTAGATCTCCGGAACCTCCAGTTCGAAGAGCCGCTTGAGCAGGCCGGGGTGGGTCCGTGAGACCACGATCTGCGGTCCCCGTGTCCCCTGACGCACCTCAACCACGTAGGCCTTGACCCGTTCCCCCTGGCGGTAGGACTCCCGGGGGATCTGCTCTGGCGGCGGCAGCACCGCTTCGATCCGGCCCAGGTCCAGGTAGACGTTTTTGCGCTCGATGCGGTGCACGTTTCCGGTGACGATGTCGCCCTCCCGGTCGCGGAACTCCTTATAGACCAGCTCCCGCTCCGCCTCCCGCAACCGCTGCACCCAGACCTGCTTGGCCGTCTGGGCAGCGATTCGCCCGAAGTCCCGGGGCGTCACCTCCAGCTCCACCATGTCTCCCGGCACGGCAGTGGGGTCGTACTGCTGGACCTCGGCCAGGGCGATTTCGTTGGCCGGGTCCACCACTTCCTGCACCACGGTACGCACCTGGTAGACACGCATGTCGCCCGTGGTGCGGTCGATCTCGATACGCACGTTTTGGGCGGCGCCGCCGAAGTTCTTCTTGTAGGCCGACAGCAGCGCGGCTTCCAGGGCCTCGAACATCACATCCTTGCCAATGCCCTTCTCCTCCTCCAGCTGCTGCAGGGCGCGAATCAGCTCCGCATTCATGTTCCGGCCGTGCCTCCTCCAGCCAGATCGCGTTTCAGGGTCTCCTCGTCCACGACCAGCCGCGCCCGGCTCACCTGGTGGCGCGGCAGGCCCACCTCGCGTTCACCTACCGCCAGCCGAACCACCCCGCCTTCCAGACCCAGCAGCCGGCCTTTGAAGTGCCGCTGGTTCTCCACGGGGACGATGGTCCACACCTCGACCTGGCGACCGGCGAAGCGGGTGAAGTCCTGGTCCTTCTTCAGCGGCCGGTCCAGGCCAGGCGAGCTGACCTCGAGGGTGTAAGCGTGCGGAATCGGGTCCCGCAGGTCCAGCTGGCGGGAGAGCATCTCGGAGAGGCGGGCCAGCTCATCCACGGTCACGCCCGGCGCGCCCTCCTGCGGCGGCTCCACCACCACCCGCAGGACGCTGCGGGCGCCTTCTCCCAGCAACTCCACGTCCGCCACCACCAGCCCGAACCGCCGGGCGATGGGCTCCGCGATCTCCTCCACCTGGGCCACCACCAACCGCCGCTGCACTGTGGTCCCCTGCCAAAAAAAAGAGCGGGCCGTGACCCACTCCCCCGACGAGCTGCCCGGAGAGGCTCCGGGCCCTTGCACCGACCGCACTATACCATGCAGCGCCGGCCGCTGGCAAGCGCATGACGGCGCCCCTCCCGCCTACGGGTAGAGCCGGGTGAGCATCCGGGGAAAGGGGATAGCCTCCCGGATGTGCTCCAGCCCGCAGATCCAGGCCACGGTGCGCTCGATGCCCAGCCCGAACCCCGCGTGGGGCACCGTGCCGTAGCGGCGCAGGTCGAGGTACCAGCGGTAGACGTCGCGCGGCAGACGGTGCTCCTCCAGGCGGCGCTCCAGCAGCCCCGGGTCGTGGATGCGCTGTCCGCCGCCGATGATCTCCCCGTAGCCCTCGGGCGCCAGCAGATCTGCGGCCAGCACCACCTCCGGCCGCTGCGGGTCCGGCTGCATGTAGAAGGCCTTGCACGCCGCCGGATAGCGGTGCACGAAGACGGGCCGGTCGAACTGGGAAGAGAGCACCGTCTCCTCATCCCCACCGAAGTCCTCCCCCCAGGCCACGGGCTTGCCGGCTCGCTCCAGGATATCTATGGCCTCGTCGTAGGAGATCCGCGGGAACGGTGGCTGGACGCGGCGCAGTGGCTCCAGGTCGCGTTGCAGCAGCTCCAGCTCCCGTTGTCGGGTCTGCAGGACCTGCCGGACGATGGCGCTGACCAGCTCCTCCGCCAGCACCATCAGCCCCTCCAGGTCCAGGTATGCGACCTCCGGCTCCAGCATCCAGAACTCCGTGAGGTGGCGACGCGTCTTGCTCTTCTCCGCCCGGAAAGTGGGCCCGTAGCAGTAGACCCGGCCGAAGGCCATGGCCGCGGCCTCGTTGTACAGCTGCCCCGACTGGGTGAGGAAGGCCTTCCCCAGCTCGAAGTACCCGGTCTCGAATAGCGTGGTCGTCCCCTCCACCGCGGCGGGCGTGAGGATGGGGGCGTCCACCCGGAGGAACCCCTGCGCGTCCAGGTAGCCCGTGGCGGCCCGGATCACCTCGGCCCGCACCCGCATGATGGCCCCCTGCCGGGGGCTGCGCAGCCAGAGGTGGCGGTGATCCATCAGGAACTCCACACCGTGCTCCTTGGGAGTGATGGGGTAGGGGGCGGCCTCCTGCAGCACGGTAAGGGTGGCGACGTTCACCTCGACGCCGCCCGGGGCGCGCCGGTCCGCGCGTACCGTCCCGCTGAGGATCAGGCTGGATTCCTGGGGGAGGTGGTCGGCGCGGGCGAAAGTGGCGGCGTCGACCTCCCGGGCGTTGACCACCGCCTGCACGATGCCGCTCCCGTCCCGTACCAGGAGGAAGTGGATCCCCCCGCTGCTGCGGCGGTTGTACAGCCAGCCACGCAGCTCCACGGTCTCCCCTACGTGCTGGGGCAGAGCCTCAATGAAGACCCGCCGAGGGACAGCGCGCTTTGCCACAAGACCAGGAATAGCAGAGGGGACGCGCCTTTACCAGAAGTGGGCGAACTTGGCGGCGAAGCGCCGCTCCATCTCCTCCCTGTACAGGTGGTAGATGGGGCACTCCCGGGTCATGCAGACGTGCAGGGCGGTGTTGCAGAAGGCCTCCGCCACCTCCCAGCACCGCTTGTTCAGGAAGTAGGCCTGGCAAACCCCTTTCCGCGGCAGGGCCGTGGGCATCTCCGGTAGGACGGCCTCCGGAATTGGCGGGGGAACCGACGCCGCCGGGACGGGCGGGGCGGGATCACGTACCAGCCGCAGCACGGGGCGGGCCTCCGTCGAGGGGGTACGTGGCCGGTCCGCCGGCGGTGCCGCCGGGATGGAGAGTAACGACTCCAGGTCCTGTGAGGCACCGTCCAGGATCTCCCTAACGCCGCGCCGCAGCTCCTCGCGCTCGCTCTTCATGGGCCATGACCTCCTTGGCCAGGTTCATGTAGTCCTGGGCACCGCGGGAGGCAGGCTGCGTCACGAAGAGCGGCACACCCTGCATCGACGACTCCACCAGCTTGATGTTGAAGTTGATGGTGGACTGGAAGACCGCGTCGCCGAAGCGCTCGCGGATGCCCTGGAGGATCTCGTTGCTGATGTTGGTGCGCGAGTCGTACATGGTGGGCAGCACGCCGAGGATTTCCACCTGGTGGCCGACCTCCTCCCGCACCATCCGCAAGGTCTGCAGGAGCTGGCGCATGCCCACCAGGGCGTAGTAGTGGGTCTGGATGGGGATGATCACTCCGTCGCAGGCCACCAGCGCGTTCAGGGTGAGCAGCCCCAGCGACGGCGGAGTGTCGATGATCACGTAGTGGTAGGCGGGGGCCAGAGGGCTGAGGCGCTTGCGCAGGGCATTCTCCCGACCGATGCGGGCGGCCAGCTCCAGCTCCGCCGCCGCCAGATCAATGGAAGAGGGAGCCAGGTCCAGGAGCGGAACCTTGGTCTGCAGCACCACGTCCTCCAGGCGGACGGCGGGGCCGTTGTCTGTTTCCCCCTGCACCAACACGTGATAGATGGTTTTGCTCAACCGGGTGGGATCGACGCCCACACTGATGGTGGCGTTGGCCTGCGGATCCAGATCCACCAGAAGGGTCTTCCGCCCCGAGAGCGCCAGGGAGGCGCTGAGGTTCACCGCCGTAGTGGTCTTGCCGCAGCCGCCCTTCTGGTTCACCAGGGCGATCACGCGCGTCTGCATCGGTGAGTGCAACCGTTGCCTCCGTGGGCGGCCACCCACCCGCCGGCGGGCGGACCGCACACACCCCTCATCCCAGCAGGGGTGTCATCCGACGTTCTGCTGCGTTGAGCACAGCGCGCACCGCCGCCTCCTCGGGAATGCGGTCGGTCACGGCACTCCCGACGAGCCGTTCTTCCACCTCCTCGGAGCGCAGCTGGAGCTGGACGATCACCGCCTCGCGCTGCGCCACCGGCTGCAGCACCGCCGCCTCACAGCGCAGGCGCCATCGCTCGGGGAGGAGCCGGTTGAGGGCGGAGACCGTAGCTGCCGCCGCGGCAAAGAGCGCCGCCTGCTCGCCCTCCGCGGCCTCCGCGGAGCCCTGCGCTGTCCGGCCATCACGCGCCAGCTCCACGGCCACCCGGACGCGTCCCCCCTCCCGCTCCACCTGGAGGCGGCTGACCCGCAGTCGTCCAGCCATCTTTCGGTCTGTTCGACCTCCCCGGGGGATTTCCTCTGCGCCCCTGCAGCTGCGCCGCTGCTACCCGCGGCGGCCCAAGCCGCCCGGGCGCGGTGGCCGCGCTCCCTGACCGTGGGGTACAATCGAAGTAAGCCTCTCTGCCTACCGGTACGGTGACGAAAGGAGGGGGAGGCCATGCGTACTACCCTCAGCGTAATCAAGGCGGATATCGGAAGCATCGGGGGCCATACGCTCCCCAGCCCCGAGGTCCTGGCCAT